>JABDJT010000187.1 GCA_013003335.1 Verrucomicrobiales bacterium
AGTGAACAGGGTAGGTTCGGAAAATGGCCGAATCGACCGATGCAAGAACCGCTGCCTGCGGCCTGACACTTTCCGGGTGGGAAGGGTGGCTGGAGGCGCACGGCGAACCGCGGTTTCGCGCCAAGCAGATTACGGACTGGGTTTTCAAAAAACGGGTTGATGACTTTGATGCGATGACGAATCTGCCGCCCGAATTGCGGGAGAATCTCGCATCTGAATTTTCCCTGGTGCCGCTGGAAATCATTCGCGTGAACGGGTCCGCCGATACGACTCGCAAATTCCTGTTTCGTCTCGAGCCGGATGGCCGTCTGATCGAAACTGTCTTGATCCCCGCTTCGCAGGCGCTCTACGGCGAAAAAAGCGATCGCCTGACTTTGTGTGTTTCCAGTCAGGTAGGCTGCGCGTTTGACTGCAAATTTTGCGCGAGTGGACTGGCCGGGTTCACGAGGAATTTGAGTGCGGGCGAGATCGTCGCACAGGTGTTACTGGCTGAGATGGAGGCCGGTGAGCGGATCAACAATCTCGTATTCATGGGAATGGGTGAGCCCTTGGCGAACTTGAAAAATCTGACCGCTGCGATCCGGATTTTGAATGCGGACTGGGGCGTTACACTCGGGGCACGGCATATGACTGTTTCCACGAGTGGCCTCGCCCCGCAGATCGAAAAGCTGGCCGACGAGCCGCTCCAAATTCGCCTCGCGATTTCTTTGCACGGCGCGACGGACGAGGTGCGCCAGCGAATCATGCCAGTGAACGAGCGATACGATTTGGAACGATTGTTCTCTGCCCTGCGGGTCTGGCGGGAAAAGAAAAAACAGAAGATCACGTTTGAATACATCTTGATCGAAGGCGTCAACGACGGACTGGATCAGGCGAAGATTCTTGCCCGGCGTGCAAATCAGCTCCGGGCCAAAGTGAACCTGATTCCCTACAACATCGTCGAGGGGCTCGAGTGGAAACGCCCGACCGAAGAGGTTTGCGAGTCGTTTCTTGAAGTGCTGAAACGTGCCGGTGTGCAGGCAACTCTCCGCCGTGAAAGAGGGCACGATATCGATGCCGCATGCGGACAACTCCGGTTGCAGGAGGAGACGGCGGCAGGGGTAATTGCGGTGAAGTGAACTACTTGATCAGGATTTCGACCGACTCGATTTTCCCGCCAAACTTCCAGTCGGGCTCATAATTTCCAGCTGTGCCGCCGGTATCGTTCCCGATCAAAAGTGCATCGATCGGGTGGCCTTTGAGAAACGGTTCGCAGTCGAGCGAGCCGATTTTTTTGTCGTCGGCAGTGAGAATGATTTTCTTTTTCAGGACGCGTGCGCCGAGTGTTTGGGCTTCACCTTTTGGCAATTCGGTGGTTGCGGTGACGACTTTTCCGCCGCTGCGGGTTGCGAAATTGATTTTGTTTCCGGTGATATAAAGCGACCAGCCAAGATTTGATCCGCCCTGGGAAACGATGACGCCATCAGCGGGGAGGCCGGATACTTTGGCTTTCACTTCAAACGAACTGCCTGCTACTGCGGGCGACGTTTGTTCAGTAAATGTGTCGCCGGGCTTTACCTTGAAAGCTTTTTTGTTGGAGCCTTTGTTTGCACCACTTTTTCTCCACGAGCCAAACGGGACAACGCCGCGTTCTTCCGCCCACGTATCGTACTGCTCGGCCATTTTCGCGGCAATCTCCGGCTTTTCGGCGGCGAGACCGTTCGTCTCGGTCCGGTCGACTTCCATGTCGTAAAGCTCCCACGCGCCTTTCACGCCTTTTGCGACGAGCTTCCATTTTCCATCGCGAACGGCGCGATTTCCTTCGTGCTCGAAAAAGATGGGCCTGCCGCGTTCGAGCGCCTTTCCGGAAAACGCGGGCGACAGCGAAATGCCTTCGACAGGAATTTTGTCGGCGGGATATTTGGCTTTGCCGAGATCGAGCGCGGTCGCCATCAAGTCGATCAAATGCGCGGGTGAATCGTAAAGCGGCCCCTCCTTCGTCTCGCGGAAGGCTTCGCCTTCCTGTGAAATACCCTTGGGCCAATGCGCGATCAGCGGAGTGGCGACGCCTCCTTCGTGAACCCAGTGTTTGTATTCGCGAAAGGGCGTGTTCGAGACATTCGCCCAGTTTTTTCCGTAGCCGATTTCCGTTTCCGGCGGGCCGGGCATGACACCGTCGCCCCTACGAAGCGGGTAACCATCGCGCGACTGGGGCGGCACCATCTGGGTTTGCAATTCATCTTTGCCCATCGGCGGAAGCGTTGGTTTGGCGGGGCGTTCGAGTGGTCCTACGAGTTTGCCTCGACCGAAGGTTTCGGCGCATCCGCCGTTATCCTGGAAGAACATAATCAGCGTGTTGTCGAACTCGCCGGTTTCTTCGAGCGCCTTCACGATCCGGCCGATTCCCTGATCCATGTTGTCGATCATCGCCGCGTAAACTTCCATGCAGGCGGCTTCCCATTCTTTTAATTTCACGTCGTCCCAGTTCCCGACCTGGTCGGTGACTTTCCAGTGATCCGGCAGCAATTTCATTTCCTTGAGCCGCTTGATCCGCGCCTCGCGAATCGGGCTGTAGCCGTCGTCGAATTTTCCTTCGTATTTCGCGATATCCTCCGGCAGAGCGTGCATCGGCCAGTGCGCGGCGGTGTAGGCGACGTATTGGAAAAACGGCGTGTCGCCGTGATTTTTCGCGTGATCCTTGATGTAGCGAACCGCGTTGTCCGAAATCGCATCGGTGTAATACCACGTGCCGTCCGGCTTGTATTCCGGGTCGTTATCCGGCGTGATGTGCTTGTTGCCGCGGGTCAGCGAGTTCGGGTCAAAAAACGAACCCGCGCCGTGAATTGTACCGTAAAAGCGATCGAACCCGCGCTGGCGCGGCCAGTTGGAGGTGTCCGGATCTTCACGGTCGCCGCGATACGGCGTCACGTGCCATTTCCCAGACATGTAGGTCCGGTAACCCGCCGGTTTCAGCGCCTCGGCGATGGTGACGCATTCGCGATTCAGCTCGCCCTGGTATTGCGGCAGCCCGTAATCGCCCGTCATGTGGCCGACCCCGGCCTGGTGCGCGTATAGCCCGGTCAAAAGCGAAGCGCGCGTCGGACAGCAACGACCCGTGTTGTAAAACTGCGTGAACCGGATGCCATCTTTCGCCAGCGCATCGAGGTTTGGTGTCTGCGTTTCACCGCCGTAACAACCGATATCCGACCAGCCCATGTCGTCGGACATGATCAGGATGATGTTTGGTCGGTCATCGGCCTGCAAAGCGACGGCCGGAATGAAAAAGGCGAGGAAGAGAAAAAGTCGAGGGCTCATGAGATTCGGGACGTTTATGAAACGAACCGACAGCCGTCCGGTCAAGTTATTGCCCGAAAATCGGGATCGCACGATCAATCAGGGTTTAATTGACGAACAGATCCTGTTGGTTCGTTTTGACCAAACTTACCGCTGGCGCTTGCGGCGCATCAGGAGCAAAAAAGCACTCCCCACTCCGAAAAGCAGTGCCGACCCGGGCTCGGGGATTGCGCCGACAGAGCGTAGTTCATCGCCGTAGGCGCCGACGTAAGAATCGTAGCTGATATCTCCGTTGCTCGGCCCGGTCGGCCCGATATCGGCCAGTTCGGAATGAATGCCGATTAATTTCAGGGCGCCATTGTCGACCACGAAAGTCGGTGCACCGGAATCGAAAACCTCCACGACCGACTCTCCGTTGTCCGCGAGCGGAAGCGGGTCGTAGGTGAAATAAAAGGACTCGCTGTTCATTACGCCGCCCAATCCGGTTGTATCGCGATGGACGACACTTCCGGCATTGATCTGGTTCGTACCGACGCGGAAATTGGTGAAACCACCGCCTTCGTCTGCTATTCCAACAGTCAGGATGTCCAGCAATTCAGCGCTTGTGATCGGATCCGGCTCGAGCAATTCATACGAGGTGACGCTTGCGGAAGTTGCGGACGTAAGGCGGCCGAGCCAAATATCGGAGCCGGCCGGTCCGATTTCCATGCCGAACGTGGAATCGACTGTTCGATCTTCAAATCCGCCCAGCGGGTCGTTGGTGTAGTAAAAGCGCACATCATGGGTCGAAGGGCGAAAATGCTCGGCCGTGATAAAGTACTCGTCGGAAATCATTGTGACCCAATGATTGCCCGTACTGCGCCCCACGCCGGACAAATCGTAGGCGCCGGCTACGAAGCTGGCATCATTGGCGAAGCGGTCATGCTCCAGTGCGGAATATTGGTAGACCTCAATTCCCAGGGCGGGAATCGAAGCAAACAAGAAAGCGAACACCAAGGAATGCACACGCATATTTCAATATTACCATAATTTCCATAATTTTGAAACAACTTTCGGAAGAGGCATATCGTCAGGCTACCACATCGTGGATCACATGTCCGTGGACGTTGGTCAGACGGCGTTCTAATCCGTTGTGGTAAAAGGTCAGCCGCTCGTGATCCAGCCCTAAAAGGTGCAGAATCGTTGCATTGAAATCATAGACTGATGCGTGGTCTTCTGCGGCTTCGAAACCAAAATCGTCGCTGGAACCGAAAGTGTGGGCTCGCTTCACGCCTGCACCGGCCAGGAAACAGGTGAACGCGCCAGGATTATGATCGCGACCGGTGCCATTGCCTTGCAGAAAAGGCATGCGGCCGAATTCGGTGCACCAGACGACAAGGGTGTCCTCAAGCAAACCGCGGCGTTTCATGTCGCGGATGAGCGCGGCTGTCGGTTGATCCATGATCTCGGCCTGCATCGCGTGGGTATCGGCGATATTGGAATGCGAATCCCAGTTCGTGATTCCGTTGCCACCCGACGGATCGCTGCCGTTGAAAAGCTGAACCACGCGGACGCCCTTTTCGAGGAGGCGACGGGCGAGGATGCAGTTCTTGGCATACTCTTTTTTCAAATCGGTGCCGGTGTCGGTGCCGTATTCTTTGTGGATCGACTCAGGCTCTTTGGACAAATCCATCATCTCCGGGACAGACATCTGCATCTGACCGGCCAGCTCGTAGCTGGCAACCCGGGCCGCGAGATTCGCGTCGCCGGGATATCTTTCGAGGTGGTTTGAGTTCAGCCGCTTCAGTAAATCGATCGTTTTCTCGTCATCGGCTGATGAATAGCTTTCCGGCCGGCCGAGATTCGCCGGAGGATTTTTCGCGTTGAAATCGGTGCCCTGAAACGCGGCGGGGAGGAAGCCGTTGCCGAAATTGTTCTTCCCGGATCGAGCCAGACCACGCGGATCGTTGATCGCGACGAAGGCCGGCAACTCAGAGCATTCGGAGCCTAGGGCGTAGGTCGCCCAGGCCCCGAACGAGGGGAAACCTTCCATCGTAAATCCGGTGTGCATGAAATTTTCGCCCTGCGGATGCGCACTGGTCTGGGTGTGGAGCGAGTGAATGAAACAGAATTCGTCGGCCAGCTCGCCGAGATTCGGCAACAGCTCGGACGTCATTTTCCCGCTCTCGCCGCGTGGTTTGAATTCCCAAAACGGCTTCGCGATATTTCCGGGAGGGCCTTCAAAGGTCACTTCCGGAATGAACGGCGCTTTCTGGCCGTGGAGTCTTTCGAGGGCCGGTTTGTAGTCGAATGTGTCGACGTGGCTGACTGCGCCCGGGCAGAAAATCACGAGCACTTTTTTCGCCGGCATGTCGAAATGCGCCTGCCTCGGCAGGTAAGGATTGTCGGGATCAATGTTCGGTCGGATCGGAGCCTTCCCGGAAAACTCGGTCGGATTTTCTGCCTGCAACAACTGCGCGAGCCCGAGACCGCCGAGCGTGAAACCGGTGTTCCGCATAAAATTGCGGCGATTGAGCATCTGCTTGCCGGCGAGAGAAATGTTTTCTGCTTCGTTCATCGTTCTTCTATCTAATCACTGCCGCTTCCGGGAAAATATAACGGCTATTTCTTCGCGGATTCCAGAACCGCGTCGAGTTTTTCGGTCAATTCTCTCACCACCTCCGGATTCTCCGACGCCACGTTTTTGGTTTCGTTAGGGTCCTTGTCGTGATCAAACAGCTCGACGAAAACCGGCTCCGCTTTCGGATCGCGGTAGTCGCGCCAGGTGATCAGGCGATACCGATCGCTCCGCACGGAGTAGCCCATCAGGTGGTTTTCAAAAAGGTCGCGATCCCACAAATCGCCCTGCTGCTTGATGATCCGGGCCTCAACTTCTTCGATTAGCGGGCCGAAAAACGTTTCGCGCATTTCTGCCGAGAGGGGATTGGCCGCCCACTCGCGCAGCGCCGGGCTGGGAAACTGGGTGATGGCGACTTCTTTGTGCGGCTGATCGGGGTTGTCCAAAAGCGCTGCGAAACTTTTCCCGGCGAGATGATCCGGTTTCGGCAAATCCGCGAGGTCGCAGAGCGTCGGGTAGATGTCGACCAGCTCGACGAGCGCCTCGGTGCTCTTCCCTTTCGCCTTCATGTCCGGCGTCGCGAGAATCAGTGGCACCCGCGTCGAGATTTCGTAATTCGTGGCCTTTCCCCAGATCCCCATGTCCCCGAGGTGCCAGCCGTGATCGCCCCACACAATGATGATCGTGTCGTCCGCCACTCCCTGCGTTTCGAGTTCCGCGACCAGCTTTCCGATGAGCGCGTCGACGTAACTGACACTTGCATAATACGCGTGGAGCAGCTCCCGCGAGAGGTCGTCGCCCATCGGGCCGATCTTCGGAATATTCGCGCGGACGCGCAGTTCAAATGACGGATGCAGCCCGATCTGCGCGCCGTTTTCCGGTCCTGTCACTTGTTTTGGCAATTCGATTTTTTCCCGATCGTAAAGGTCCCAATATTTTTTTGGGGCGACCCAGTTGAGGTGCGGCAGCTTGTAACCCATCGCCAGGAAAAACGGTTTCTCGTCCACGTTCTTCGCCATTTCCTTCAGGGTCGTGATCGCGACTTCCGTGTTCCACCCGTCAATGTACGCGTGGTCCGGCACGTCGTAGCATTCGAAAGCCGGCCCGCTGGAAAGCCCGCGCTTCGCGGCCTCGCCATATTTTTCGGTCATTTCCTTCCGCTGCTTCATGTGCAGCTCATGATTTTTGGGATCGGCGAAGGTGTAGTTCGGTTTTTTGAACGGCGTCTTCTTCGTGGCCGGTTTCCGGCTCCAGGACTGCGGGTCGTCGTTCGGCCGATGAAAAATTTTGCCGCTCGAAACCGTCTCGTATCCGTTGGCCATGAGGTGCATCGGGATCGTGACGTTGTCCGGATTCAGATCGCGAAACTGAACGTAATTGTGGGTAATTCCCGTCTGATCAGGCCGCAGCCCCGACAGCAAGCTCGCCCGGGACGGCGAGCAAATGGCTTCCTGGCAATACGCCCGATCGAACCTCACGCCCCGTGCCGCAATCGCATCGAGGTTGGGTGATTTCACCACCGGCGATCCATAGCATCCCAGCTCCGGGCGGAGATCATCGATCGCGATGAAGAGGACGTTTGGTTTTTCCGCTGCAAGAATGTTTCCGGCGAGGAAGGCTAATGCGAAGAAATAGGGGACACGGGAATTCATAAATACGATCAGACAGGGCCGCCTTGACGATCAAGGAGGATCTGCCGATCGTAATCTACCAGCCAGGGTCAGGCGATGCAAAACCTGGAGCTGAAGATCTCGAAGATAAGAGTCCGAGAGCAGAAAAAGCCGTCGACCGCTAGGCCGACGGCTGAATTATTCTGATAGCCAAACAGACTGCTACCGAATCAATGGCGGTGTCCGCGATGCCTGGAGCTACTGCTGCCAAAGCGAATCACGATTCCACTGCGATTGTAGGGGCTGCAACTGCTGTGGCGGTACGGCGAGTAATGGCTGTATCCGCGAGGTCGCTGGTAGCTGCTACGGTAATTTCCGTGGCCAGCGTGGTATTTGCTGTGATGCGCAATCGCACTGACTTGTTGAATGACACGAAAGACTTTGCCGAGATCATTCGTTCGTTTGTTACAACTTCTGTGATGTCGATCACCTGCCTGGGAGTTGACCGTGGTAAAAGCTAGGGCCACAACGGCAAGCAAACCGAATTTCAGGATTTTTTTCATATATGTAAGGAGGTTAGTTCACGGAAATATGGTTCCGCCTTGAACTGACGAATGAGTTTCGGCAGTTATTCAGAATTTTTTTCGATTCGCTCAGTTCGGCAGCATTACGGGAGAAACGCAAACTCGTTCGAATTGATCAAGCTTCGCGCCACGATCTCGAGGGCTATATTTTCACAGGCGGACTTTTCATCGGCGATCGGTTTGCGAGCGAGGACCAGTTCGAAAGCCCGGTCGATCGGTGCGCCCGGAGATTCGGCTTTCGCCCTTTCTGCAATGAACTTCGACTGCTCGACAACGAAATCGCTGTTCATCAAGTTCAGCGCCTGCAGGGGCGTCGTGGAAACGGGTCGCTTGGCCCGGACCTGGCCACAATCGGGAAAATCGAACGCGGTGAAAATCTGGTCATCCACGCGGCGCATCCGTTCCTGGTAAAGCATTCGCCGCCAGGTTTCGGGGCCGTGATTGTCGATGACCTGCCATTGGGCGTAGGTTTTTTTCACGTTGTGAATCCGGAAACTGCGGCCGCCTATGTCCGTGTTCAGTTTTCCGCTGGCCTGCAGAATCCCGTCACGGATCACCTCGGCGGAAACACGCTGGGGCGGGAAACGCCAGAGCAGAGCGGAGTTTGCGTCAGCTTTCAGCTTCGCTTCGTCCGGCAGGCTCGATCGTCGGAACGCGTCGCTCAGAACGATCTGGCGGATCATGTCTTTCATCGACCACTCGTTTTTCACGAAATCGGACGCAAGCCAATCGAGCAATTCAGGGTGGGTCGGCGTCGCACCGGCTTTCCCGAAATCGCTCGGCGTCGGCACGATGCCCGTTCCGAAAATGTGATGCCAAATCCGGTTCACCATCACGCGCGCAGTCAGCGGGTTCTCCGGGTTGACGACCCACTCGGCGAATTTCATGCGGCGCTCCGGATCCGGTGTGGTCGAGGTTAAGCCGAGATCGCCGTCCATCACCGCAAACCCGGCGGGCGGCACCTCGTCGCGCGGATTTTCGGGGCTACCGCGATGGAGCACCTTTGTGACGGGCGGTTTTTCTGTGAAACTGCCGACAAAACTGTGGCGTGGTCCCTCCTCGCTGATCAACGCGATTTGCTCCTGCAAGCGGGCGTGCGCTTTTTTCATCTCCGGCTTCTTATTGAGCTGCATTTTCGCCCAGCCGGTATTGCCAAGTTCCTTCCACGAACCGTCCTCCTGCTTCGCAAGAATTTTAAAGCCGGGCGCATAGTAATTGCTCGACTTTTCGAGGTAATCCGTCTCGAAGAAATACTCGCGGTTGGAACTGAGCCGGAAGCGGTTCACTTCGAATTCTTCCGGGAAATGAATTTCGACCCATGGTTTCTGATCGCTGCCTTTCGGTGCCTGGGCCCGCCACGCCATCGTCCCGAACTGCCCGTCGTTTGCCTTTTCGACTTCGTTCCCCGGCTTGGTTAACTGATCGTCGGTCATGAGCTTCGTTCCAGATTGCGCCAGCGCGAGATTCCTGCTGTAGTTCTCCGTGCCGTAAACCTGGAGTTCGTCGATGCCGACATTTGGCTTGCTGAACTCCACCCGCAGCACCCTCGTTTTCGTTTTTGGAAAATTAAACTCGGCAAACCCGCCCCAGTCTTCCAGCCAGATTCCGACGCCTTTTCGCAAACTCGCGCGCTCGGTGAACATCTTCGATCGAATCTCGCGCGCCCGCTGGATGCGGGGATGATCTTCGGAAAATTCCGGATAACGCCCGCCGAATTCCACGCCCTGGAAAACGGCCGACAGAGAGTAGTAATCCTTGATCGAGATCGGATCGAATTTGTGATTGTGACAGCGGGCACAGCTCACCGTCATGCCCAGCATCGAAGCGCTGACGGTCTGCAAAATCTCGTCCATCCGGTCCGCCCGGGCCTGCCGAATCGCACTCGGCTCGCGACCCACTGTCGCCGCCGGCACATGCGGCCCCGCCACGAGAAACCCCGTCGCTTCGCCCACGCCCATCTGATCGCCGGCCAGTTGGTGCTTCACAAATGCGTCGTAGGGAATGTCTTCGTTGAACGCCCGAACGACGTAGTCGCGATAAATCCACGCGTTTTTCCGATACAAATTCGCCTCCGACCCGTTCGTCTCCGCCCAGCGAATCACATCCAGCCAATGCTGCGCCCAGCGCTCGCCAAAATGTGGCGACGCCATCAGCTCATCGACCAAGCTGGTGTAAGCGGCGTCCGCGTTTTTCTCAAAATCAGCCACGAATTTTTCGACCCTCTCCGGCTTCGGCGGCAGACCCGTCAGCGTGATCGACGCCCGTCGAATCAGCGAGCGGGCATCGGCCTGCGGATTTGGCTCGATCCTCGCGTCCGCCAATGTTACCGCCAAAAATGCATCGATCGGATTCTTTTTTCCAGCAGCTGGGATGAGCGGTTCTTCGACGGGCTCCAGCGACCAAAGATCGATTTTTTCCTCGATCACCACGTCCATTTGCCCCGGCCAAACGGCGCCTTCCTTGATCCATTTTGTAAAAAGCGCGACTTGTTCTTTCGTCAGCGGATCGCCCTTCGGCGGCATTTGCATGTCTGGATCGCTGCCGTCGATGACTTCAATCAGGTAACTCGCTTTTGGATCGCCGGGAACGATCGCAGGGAATCCGATGTCGCCGCCTTTCAGCATCACAGCCCGCTGATCGACGCGAAACTCTGATTTCTGCTTGTCCGGGCCATGGCACTCAAGGCAGTTCTTTTCGAGAATTGGGAGAATCTCTTTTTCGAAATCAACCGCCAAAGCGAAGTGCGCAGGCATTCCGAAAGCGAGAAAGGGAAGTAAAAGAAAGCGAAAAAATTGCATCACAGAATCACTATCGTTGATATAATATTCTAGCGGAAAATCGAGAAGAAGTCGCTACCACAAAGGGGCGGAAAACGAATCAACAGGGTTGGTTTGGAGAATGAACCCAATTGAAGGATCCTGTTGAGCATCTCTGCCGCCGCGGGAATTCACGTAAGAAAATGTCCCTCGGCCTTTGCGAATCCCACCTATTTGCCTGCCGGCGTTAGTTTTTTTGGAAGGAGCGGTTGCTTCGCTTCCCAACTGGTGGATCGGTCAAAAAGCGTGGCGTATTTTGCGTAATGAGGTGTGCGTGAATGGTCCTTCAAGCTTGAAACGTAAGAGTCGTAGGTTTCCCGAATGGATTTCAGAACCCCGGAGGCGTCGGGGTTTCCGACCAGGTTGTTCAACTCAAGCCGGTCGGTTTTCAAATCGTATAATTCCTCGGCCGGCTTCATTCCGTCGCCCGCGTAATACCAGTGGATGTACTTGTGGGAATCCGTCACGATTCCAATGCAATGTGTTGGTTCGGGACCCCAGAAATTCATGATGGCGAGATGCTCGCGGACGCGACCGTTTGGATCACTCAGCAGTGGGACGAGGCTTTTCCCGTCCGTATTCGGGGGCGCCTTGAGCCCGGCCAGTTCGAGCATCGTCGGGGCGAAATCGATATTTCCGGTCAGCGCCGAACACCGCTGTCCTTCGCCGGCTGTTCCGGAATTCGGGGCGTAAATGATCAGCGGGACGCGCGTGCTTTCCTCGTAAGGCAATACCTTGGATCCATATCCGTGTGCCCCGCAGAAAAAGCCATTGTCCGAGGTGTAAATGATCACCGTATTTTCCGAAACTCCGGCTTCCTCCACTGCGTCCCGGATCATACCGACCGCGACATCGATCGCGTAAATCTGCTGATGATACTTTGCCATCGTGGCGTCGTAATCCGTCGCATATCCCCACGATTCAAATCTCGTGTATTGGCGGCCTTTCTTGCTCTGTTCGGCGAAATGAGACCCCGCCGCACGGCCGTAGTTTGCGGGTTTCCGGAACGTTTTGCCCTTGTAGACGTCATCAAACTTTGGATCCGGTGTGACCGGGCGATGCGGAGCTTTGAAACTGATCGAAAGGCAAAACGGCTTTTTCGCCGCAACGGATTCTTTCACGAAATCGCGGCCGAAAGCGCCGTAGGAACGTGTCGAATGCGGATAATCTTTCGCATACTTTTCGGCCATCGATTTGTTCTTTTTCGTCTCGTAGTGCGTCTGGCCCGGTCCTCCGCCCCAGGTGTCGAAAAAGCTGCCGTGGTCGTCTTTCTTTCCCTCGATGACCACTCCGAATTTTCCGGCAAACGCCGTGCGGTATCCGGCCTTTCTCAGCAAGACCGGGTAACTTTTTCTGAACTGCTGGACCGTTAAATTGCCGGTGTTGAAATTGCAGCCCGTCCGGTATTCGTACTGGCCGAGGAAGACATTTGCCCGGCTTGCCATGCAGATGGCCGTCGTATTGTAGTGCGCGTCGAAAATGAGGCCATCGGCTGCCAGCTTGTCGATATTCGGAGTTTTCACGTCCGGATTTCCGTAACAACCGAGAGAATCAAAATTCTGATCATCGGCGAACAGGAAAATCAGGTTTGGCTTTTCCGCAGCAACGAGGCCGACTCCGGAAAACAGGGAGGCAAGAAAAAAGACGATTCGCATAGCGGAGGCTATGGCATCCATAACACCGGGTAAATGACATGATTAGACGAAATCGAACCAACAGGGTTGGTTTGGAGAACATACCCTGTTGATTCGAAATGATCCTGCGGGAAGGTGGCGGCACAATGCAGATTGTCATTGTTCATTATCACCTCCGCCGTGGCGGCGTCACCCGCGTCATCGAAACGGCGATCGAGGCGTTGGCGGGGAAAGGATTCGAGATCCTGGTTTTGTCAGGGGACGAGGCAGTGGACGAAAAAGCGATTCCGAACGTCCGGGTCGTTTCGGATTTAAATTACCGAAACTCCGGGACAGCAGCAGAGGCGGATGCGTTGGCGAACGAGTTGCAGTCGGTTGCCTGCGGGTTTTTCGGCCGTGCGCCCGTTGCGTGGCACTTTCACAATCCGGCCCTTGGGAAAAATGTGCTGATGCCTCCGGTCGTGTCCCGAATCGCTGAATCGGCTCCGGTATTTCTGCAAACTCACGATTTTGCCGAGGACGGACGTCCGGAGAATTTTCGCCGGCAAACCGGAGTCCCGGGCCCGCTTTGGCCGCAGGGGAGGCAGGTTCATCACGGAACGATTAATGCCCGGGACTTTTCCATCCTGGCGGCCGCGGGGGTGGAAAATTCACAGCTGCATTTGATCCCCAACGCCGTCTCGAAGATCAAGACGGATACGAATCCGGAAGACCGGCCGTTCGCTCAAGGAAAACGATTTTTTCTCTACCCGACCCGGGCGATTCGCCGAAAAAATGTCGGGGAATTGCTGCTGCACGCGCATTTTCACCGGGACGACGCAGAATTTGCGACGACGCTCGCCCCGGAAAATCCGGAGTGGCTGGCGATTCTCCGACACTGGGAAAAGGTCGCGGCTGACTTGAAATTGCCGGTGCAACTCGGGAATCATGGCCACGGATTCGCCGATCTGATCGGTTGGTCGGACGGATTGATCACGACCAGCATCGCCGAGGGGTTCGGTCTCGCGTTCCTTGAGCCCTGGTTGGCAGGAAAATCCATCGTCGGTCGCGACCTCCCGGAAATTACAGCCGACTTTTCACTCGACCTCGGTCATTTGTATTCGCGTTTCGACGTGCCCGTGGATCGCATCGACCTTGGGAAATTGCGTGCCGAGCTCGATGCGGAACTGGAAAATAGCTATGCGGCCTATGGCCGGGAATGCCCGGAAAATGCGGTCGGAACCGCGCTCGATTCGATGATTCGCGACGGGCAGATTGATTTCGGGCGCTTGAGCGAACCGTTTCAAACGGCGGTGATCGAGAATCCGGAGGGCGTTGAGCCGCCATCGATCGAACCCTGTCCGTTCGATACAATTTCCGAACAAACAGGGTTGGTTCGGAAATCGTACAGTGTTGATTCGTACGGTGAAAAACTCGGGGCAATTTATGAAGCAGTGGCGTCTTCTCCGATCGGCGAGATTTCCGATCCGGGACCGGATTTGCTGCTCGACTCGTTCCTTGATCCAGCCCGATTCAATCTCCTGCGCACATGAACCTGGCCGAATATCTTCGCGAAAATTCCCGCCCGCTGGAACCGGTTCCAACCGGTGAAAAGCCGGTATTGAAATCGCTCGACGGAGTCCGCTCGGTCGTTTTTGACATCTATGGAACGCTCGTGATTTCCGCTGCGGGCGACATTTCGCTCGTGCAGGAAAACGCTTCGGAAGTGGCGATGGAGCGGGCGGGAGTGATCGCGCCCGGAGCGGCGGAGCGGTATCACGAATTGATCGCGGAACAGCAGGCGCGATCCAAATTCGATTTTCCGGAAGTGGAAATCCGCGAGGTGTGGCGGGAATTGACCGGCGAGACGGATGCGGACCGGATCGAAGAGATCGCAGTGGCCTATGAATGTCACGCCAACCCGGTTTGGCCGATGCCCAATTGCGCAGAGGTGATTGATGAACTCCGCAATCGGGGGCTCAAGCTCGGAATTGTCTCCAATGCGCAATTTTATACGCGACTGATGTTTCCGGCCTTTCTCGGAGCGGATTTGGAGGGGCTGGGATTTGATCCGGAACTGATGATTTTTTCCTACGAGGAAGGGGAGGGGAAGCCATCGCGGGGACTTTATCGAAAGCTGGCGGAGCAGTTGCGCGCCCGGGGAATTGAGCCGGGCGAGACGCTGTACGTGGGCAATGACATGCGCAAAGACATTGCCCCGGCTGCGGAGATCGGATTTCAGACTGCGTTGTTCGCGGGGGACAAGCGGAGCTTGCGGAAGCCAGTCGAAACGGCTGAGGTCGAGCCGGATTGGGTGCTGACGGATTTGTCGCAGCTTTTGTGACTGAGATTGCGAATTCGCCCGTCTAATTCAGTGAAGATGCAATTCAATGATCCAGCTCACCTTTCCCGATACCAGCGAATCCGGCTGCATATGATTTGCCCGTGTCATTCCTGGCAGCAAGTGCGATTTCATCTTCGCGGAATTTTTCGGGAGTTCCGCTGCGCAGCCTGAACACGGACTGACAAACGGCCTGCCCTGTGGCAGGTTTTTTTATGTCCGAATATCACGTCCGCCGCGCTGGACCGGCTGATTTTTCAAAAGCCGATTGTCTGTCTGATTTCACGTTCCCCTGGATCGACCGTGCTCCCCCTAATACGGAATTCCGTGCTGTGCATGACGGCGGAACTTTGTATTTCCAGTTCGAAGTGGAGGATGAAGACCTGGTTCTGGGAGAGCCTATTGATTCAGATCGCGTGGAGATTTTCATCGCGATCGATGAGGCTCTGGACCCGTATTATGGATTCGAAATGGATCCACAGGGTGGTGTCCTGGATTATCGGGCGAAATTTCACCGCGAATTCGATTTTGATTGGACGCTGCCGGAATGGAAAACCGATGGTGAAATTTTTGAAGGTGGGTATCGACTGACCGGTTCGGTGCCGCTGTCAGTTCTGGAAAATTTGGGCTGTCTCCAGAGCGGGCGTATGATGGCCGGGGCATACCGGGCGGAATTTTCCCATGGAGCAAACGGTGAGATTCTTGAGGATTGGATGAGTTGGATCGATCCGTTGACGAAGACGCCCGACTTTCACGTGCCCAACTCGTTCGGGACGTTCGTGTTCGAGGACTAAATCACCTCGCGAATCACTTCGCCCTCGTCGACGAGATATTGCGGTCGGCCGGTTGGATCGACGACCTGCGCAGATTTCGGGTCAATGCCGAGATTGTGATAGAGCGTCGCGATGACGTCCTGGTAGTGGACGGGCCGCGACGTCGCTTCGCCCGCGATGCGATCGGTTTCCCCGATCACCTGGCCGGTTTGCATTCCTCCGCCGGCGAGCATGCCCATTGAAAGCCGGGGCCAATGATCGCGTCCGCCCTTCGAATTGATTTTCGGGGTCCGGCCGAATTCTCCCCAGACCACGATGGAGACGTCATCGAGCATGCCGCGCTCCTCGAGATCGGTGACCAGAGCCCAAAGACCGTGATCAACGATCGGGCCGAGTTGAGCCATGCGGGCGTTGTTCCTTGAATGGGTGTCGAAGTCTGAAATGGAAACACTGACGACCCGGACGCCAGCTTCGATCAGGCGCCGGGCAAGGAGCAGTTTCCGGGCGGCCATGGGGCCTTCCGCGGTGTATTGATCAGGATCCGGCGCGCCAACTTTCGGGGTAAATTTTTCGAGTACTTTCGGGTCTTCCTTTTCGAGGTCCATTGCTTCCGCGAGACGACCAGAGGTCAAAATCTGGAGGGCCTGGCGATTGAACTGATCCAGTGCCTGAACCTGCTCGTTGCTGGAATCGAGGGCGCGTTTTGCGGAATCGAACCGCTCCAGCAATGCGGTGCGGTCGTTGAGCCTGTTCAAGGTCATGTCCTCGCCAAGATTCAACTCCACGCCTTTTCCCTTGGCACCGAGACGGGCTAGCTCGCCCTTCATGCCCTGCTCCAGTTCGCGATGAAACATATGGGAAATATCGGGGCGGAATGGTTGATGGACTGCACCGAGGAATCCGGGCCGGGCCGAGTTTCTCACCTTCCCGCGGCCCTGCATGATGT
>JABDJT010000198.1 GCA_013003335.1 Verrucomicrobiales bacterium
GGATGGAGAACCGGTGACGGTTTACACAATGAGCGCCAATTCGCTGGGCGACACCTACAAGGAAATCAAATACTGGGTCACGAACAGCGGGAACCTCGGGAAGAAAGCGGAGTTTTTTGCCAAGTCCGGGACGCTGGTCCGGACCGCGACGATGGAATACGAAAATACCGCCAACGGCGGCCCGTTCCTGTCGAAAATGGTGATTCAGGACGGCGCGCGGACGGTGACGCTTTCCTTCAGCGACGTGGAGATCGGCAGTTATCAAGCCGATCTGTTCGACCGCAACAAGCTCGACGGCGGAATCCAGCGGGCCAAACCGAAATCGAGGTGAGCGTGCCGTGTTTGAATTGCCGGAATCTGATTTTCGCGTCGCGGTCGACCGGCTGCGCGACTTGATCCGTTTCGACACGACCAATCCGCCGGGCAATGAACGCGAGGCGGCCGAATTTCTCGCCGGGATCCTGCGGGAAGCCGGATTTTCCCCCGAACTGGTCGGCAGACACGAATCGCGTCCGAACCTCGTCGCCCGGCTCGACGCGAAGCCGGAGAATCGCCGGAACCGGCCGCTGATCCTGAGTTGTCACCTCGATGTCGTCCCTGCCGATCGGGAGCGCTGGACGCACCCGCCGTTCGATGCCGTTGAGGCCGACGGTTGCGTTTGGGGGCGCGGTGCGATCGACATGAAAGGCTTCGCCGTCATGGCGTTGACGGTGTTTTTACTCCTGAAAGAAAAGAAGATCGAACTGGATCGGGATGTGATTTTCGTGGCAGTAGCCGACGAGGAAGCCGGCACGAATTTGGGGTCCCGCTGGCTCGTGGAAAACCGGCCCGACCTGCTCGGCGGCGATCCGGAATACGTCATCAACGAAGTCGGCGGGTTCACCCTGCACCAGCATGGGAAGCGGTTTTACCCGGTCCAGGTCGCGGAAAAAGGAATCGCCTGGCTGCGGATGACGGCGACGGGACGCCCCGGCCACAGCTCGCTTCCTCAGCCCGAAAACGCGATCGCAAAGCTCGGCGAAGCCGCCGCGAAATTGAACCGCGCCAGCCTGCCCTGGCATGTCAGCGAACCGGCCCGCTACTTCCTCACCGAAATGGCGCGCGGCCGCGGCCCGGTCGCAGCGTGGGTGTGCCGGAATTTGCTCTTGAATCGCCGGCTCGGCCCGCTGCTGCTGCCGCTTCTCGTGCCAAGAGAACGCCGCGCCACTTTCGAAGCCCTCGTCCGCAACACCGCGACGCCCACGATCTTTGCCTCCGGCACCAAAATCAACATGTCCCCGCCGAACGCGACCCTCGAGCTCGACGGCCGCCTCGTTCCCGGGCAAACCGCCGACGATCTCGTCCGCGAAATCCGGGCCGTCGCCGGTTCCGGATTTGAAATCGAAATCCTGTCCGATTTTCCGGCCACCGTTTTCGATTCCGACACGCCTCTGTTTCAAAAAATCGAGGCCGGCCTGAACGCCCGCGATCCGGACGGGAGCGTCATCCCGTCCATGATTCCCGGGTTCACCGACAGTTCCAATTACGCCCGTCTCGGCGCGACCTGTTACGGATTCTACCCGCTGAAACTCCCACCCGATCTCGATTTCGCGGCCCTGTTCCACGGAGACGACGAACGAATCCCCCTCGACGGCCTGAAATGGGGAATCGAAACGTTGTATGATGTTCTAGTCGGTGCGTTGGAAGCAAAGTAGCACGGGTTTTCCAACCCGTGTTTCAAGATCGCACCACGGGTTGGAAAACCCGTGCTACTGCCAACCTGATGGAGCGAATACATTCCTGCCGCCGAAAATCGACCGGGACACACTCCGCGGACAGGAAGTCCTCGTTCATTTTCCAAGTTCGAACCCCCATTTTCGACCTAGCGTTTAAGGAACAGCCGCCGATCGCCGGAAGCGCCGCGCCGATCCTCACTTTTACAATCTAATCACCTATCCCTCCCGCCATCAAGGCACAGGTGAGTGGTCGGCTGCTTCCTCTTGTTCCCTCTTGTGTATCCGGCGCAAACGGATGTTCCATTATTGCGGTTGCCATTCCAGCTTTAAATAGATTTCTCGCTCATCTAGTTTATCGCCATCGATAAATCCCAAATTACGGTAGAGCCTCTCCGC
>JABDJT010000206.1 GCA_013003335.1 Verrucomicrobiales bacterium
TTCTACCTGATTGTCTTTCCCCACCGGGATTGGCTCGGCCAACTCTGACAACTCCCGCTTATCCCAATCTGAAGTCGAGTTCCCAATTTTCGTTTTCATGATTCTCCCTTCGACTTTGATGGTGGAATTGGCGCCCCTGCTGCAGTGTTGGCGTTTTCCTTGAGTTTCTGGATGACTGCATCGCGATCTCCGTCTGCAACGATCTTGGCATGATCCAGCACAAGAATTCGATCAACGATCTCGAGAACGCTCAGTTTGTGAGACGAAACCACGAGCGATCGTTTTGGATCTTCATCCAGATAGGCGCGGAGAGATTGAAGAATGTGCCTTTCGGTTTGGACATCGATGCCGGCGGTTGGTTCATCCAGGAGCAGCAAATCCGGCTCTGAGACCAAGGCACGTGCGAGGGCGATTGACTGCCGCTGTCCTCCGGAAAGAAGGGCCCCTCTTTCGCCGATTTCCATATGCATTCCCTCTGGGTGACTGTTGATAAACTCTGATAATCCGGCGTGTTTTGCGGCGACGATGACTGCTTCATCCGTCCAGTTTCCGCTCGCCCCCATTCCAATATTATCCCGGAGGGTCCCGCTGAAAAGCACTGGATCCTGGGGGAGAAATCCAATCTGTTGTCGGATAGCCGAGGGGTGATACTGAGAGATTTCAATGCCGTCGAGAAGAACTTCTCCCCCGGTTACCGTGTACAATTTAGCGAGAACTCGAAGCAGGGTGGTTTTCCCTGATCCAACTCTTCCAAGAAGGGCAATGCGATCTCCGGGATCGATTTTCAGATCGATACCATCAAGGGCAGGAATTGACTGACCAGGGTATTGAACCGTGACGTCGGACAAGCGATAGGAATATGGAAACGTGCCGCGATGAACGAACTGGCTGGTGCCGCTCGTTTCGCGATCAAGATTCATCACAAAATTCAATTCTCTAAGAGAAGCAAGTGCCTGCTGCAGCCGGGTCATAAGTCCAGCTACCATAGCGAGCGGTGCCATAGCCCGAGCCCCCAGAAGAACGCAGGCAATCATGGCGCCCATACTCATATCACCGGAATAAACGCGGTAGACCGATGCTACGATTACACTAACCGTCGTGATATGAAGCAGGAATGTCGTGCTGGAATTTCCAAGAAGACCCAGCCAATGAGATCTGACTTCCTGTTCCGAGGCATCTGTCATCATTTGTTCAAGTTTGCTCTGCAATGCTCCTTCCGCGCGTGAACCTTTGATAGACTCAAGCCCCCCGATCGCTTCGCTGATAAAGGCCTGTCTCTCTACGCTGGAGGTTGACGATGCTGCCACTGAGGACTTCAGGGGAAATTGAATCAGAATTTCGAGAAAAATTGCGATGCTCGCCGTGCAAACCAGAATCCAGCCAATTGGTCCTCCCACATAAAAGATTACGCCAATCATCAGGAGTCCAAATGGCAGATCGGCGAGGGCCAGTATTGATGCGGAGAGAAAAAACTGGCGTAGTGTTTCGTATGCTTTCAGTCGTCCTGCCAACGCGGAGCCCGAGGAGGGCCGCTCTTTCAGGTCAATGGCCATGACTTGTTCAAAAAGAGCACTTGCCAGAACCTGATCCATCTCCTTGCCCGCTCGTTCAATCACATGCCCGCGCAGAAGCCGCATCAAGAATTCGAATAGGAAGATGATTGCGATCCCGGTGGCGAGGACCCAAAGAGTTTCTTCGGCATCATTGGGAACCACCCGATCATAGACCAGCATGACAAAAAAAGGCATGCAAACGGCGAATAAATTGATCAACAGGGATGCAGGTAGCAGTCGAGAGTAGTAACTTCGAAAGCGCCAGGCAGTTTTCCAGAACCAGTGACGTCTGGATTTCGCACTTTCAAACCCGGGTTGTTCATCTCCGTCCGAACGATCAGTTTTTTCTGGACGCAGGAAGATCGCAAATCCGCTGTAAAGATTCTTCAGGCTTTTCGCAGTTGTCGGAGAATCCTGATCCCTGGGATCGCTGTCAGGACGGTAAAAGTCGGCTGTTCCGTCCCCGGAATCAGGCTCAAGAACTCCCACGCCTCCATTCTTTAAGAGGAGGATTGCGGGGATTACCGAAACTGGAATGCGTTTCAGTCTTCGTTTTTTGAGGGTAGCCCGAAGTCCAAGTCTACGAGCGGCACGCAGCAAAAGAGCCGGAGTCAGTTTTCCGTTTTCGAGTGGAAGTCCGGCGAGAAATTCCGATCTCTCACAATCGACTCCGTGCCATGCCGCCACGCGCTCCAGGCAATCTGCCAACGGATCAACTACTTCCCGATCAGCGGGATTTTCTTCGGGGGGGGTTGGGCGGTTAGTTGTGATGGACAAATTTTGCAAGGTGACATTCTCATTCGGGAGGAGAGAGTCCGAACCTCTGTTGTGAGTAAAGGTGTCTATACAGCAACGGCGGCTGGCGCATCTTCTACTGCCGCGATGGTCTCCGGGACGAGGGCTGTCCCCGGGTCATCGGTTGCCGCACTCCCCTGGCTTTCGGATTTGGGTTGAACCGCCTTTTGATTTTCTTCTCCAGGTTCCGCGAGCAGATCATCGGCTGTTCCTGAATTGTCGACCAATTCGTTGAGGGCTGGCAAGGTTTGAGCCTTTAATGCAACATCGCCAACAATTCCTTCGCTGCCGTCAGCGCGTGTGAAACTTGATTCACCAAAGACAAAGACATCCCCATCTTCAGTTGAGTACTGATTTCCGTCGCTGAACAGATCAATTGAAATGATTCCCTCCTCTGTAAGTGTGCGGTATTCCCCGGTATCGGTAACTCCATCGCCATTCAAATCCTGCCAGAGACCGAAATTCGCAAAGCTAACGTCGTTTGCATCAAGGACGCCGTCATTGTTGGAATCAAAAACCAGACGAAGCCCTTCCAGATCAGTAACGGCATCTGGATGAAGGTTTGCGAAGGCAATTTCAGAGGCTTCCGTCACCAGACCGTCCCCGTTTTCATCGTGGACCAGAAATGCATCGTCCTCACCGACCCAGGCAGTTTGCTCGGGAACTCCGTCGGAATCGAAATCAAATCCCGGCCCTTCACTTTTTGAAACAAATTCAAGGCCGTCTCCGTCCAGGTCCAGAACAACTGGCGGTACATTTGGACCATTCACTGTGTCAGCAGCCTCATCGTCCTGGTTTGGCACAATCGCATCTTCGCCCGGTTGGGAATCCGGATCAAACTCGTTGGCAGCTGTGACCTGTGCTGAGTTGATCAGGCTTTGGGAGGCGCCTATTTCGGTGTCGAAAGTCAGGGTGGCTGTTTCCCCGGGAGCAAGGGTCCCAACGGTCCAGACTCCGGTGTTGGAGTCAAATGTTCCCTTGCTGGCATTGACATTCGCAGGAGTGGCTCCCGGGGGGATGGCATCTGTTACCACCACCCCTGTCGCCGTGACGATGTTGGGATGCTGCTGGTCATTGTTGGAGACCGTGACAGTCCAGGTGGCAGTCTGATTGGATTGATCAGGAAGGCCGATTTGGTCAAACCGAACGTTGCTAAAAGTAACCTTGGGACTGATGAAGTGGGCGACGCCCTGTCCGTTCTGAATCGACATCTGAGTAGTCCCATTGTCAAAATTCGCATTGCCTCCATTAAAGACACTCAAATCGTAAAGGCCAATACCGTTTAGTACCGTGTTTTGAAGGTTGAAGACAACATCGCCGCTATCGAAGGCTTCACCTGGATTTGTCCCTCCCTGTCCGTCACTAAAGCTGGACGCTTTCACGAAAATGGCCCGGAGGTCGTTGGGTGCAGCTCCGGGGCCCGCGGTATTGACCCCTCCGTTGTTGTCTATTCCGTCCCCGGCCATGATGGTGGACTGGCTTAGTACCATGTTGGAATCCCCCAGGATTCGGAATATGGCAAAGACTCCATTTGCACTGGTATCTTCGATAATCCAGTTGGAGTTTGTGATGTTGAAGTCATTGGACCCCATGTCGATATCGATTACGGCGATTCCGTCCCCGTTGGTATCAAATTGTGCGACATCGAGTTCGAAAATGTCCTGATCCTGAATACCTCCTGAGGAAGGGAGATTTTCCGCGCCCGTTCCCCCCGGGCTTAAGGTGGCCTCAGGGGCGAGCCCGGTGATATATGCTTCGAACGAATCGAGTTGTGACCGTAAGGCGGACATGGCCGGATCATTCTCTCCCACTCCCATAGTTGGCATATTTTGTCCTGTGTTGGTTGTGTCGAACCCGTCTCCATTTCCATTCGAGAAATATTCAGAATTCGAGACACTGTCAGCAGGGTTTGAGGAAGCGGATACCACTCCTGCCTGGGCATACACCTCCGTGTTCGACATATTGAAACTGGCATTGGGACTCGTCAGTGCGATATCCCCTCTCCAGGAAACACCTTCCACAAGTCCGGCCGCACCGGGAAGAAAATCAGATGAATCGCTGTAAGTGTTGTTCACATTGACCCATTCGCTGCCTGCGTTATTCAGGAACACATCATCAAGATCAGCATCGACATTGTCATTGATCTCGTCGGAAAGAACCACGATATTTGCGCCAAGGTCTCCGTTTGATACATCAACAGCTTGAGCAGTCGCGCTGCTGGTGGTTCCAATGATAAGGTATTTGTTGAGCTCGGAGATTTGCCCAAGCAGTGTGGTGGAGGGATTCAGTTGACCATCTTTGGTTACTTCCAGGTCGATCTGAGGCACGACAATCGTCGCGTTATCCTCGTCGTCTTCGATCGGAGGATCTGAATCAGGCGTGGGATCGGGGGCACTGTCTAAATCCGGTTGGTCTGCATCCGAAACTTCAGCGAAGTTGGTAATCGCCCCTCCTTGCTGCACTGTGGTAGTAAAGGTCAATGTAGCCGTACCTCCCTCGTTCAGGGTGCCTACATTCCAAATGCCAGTGTTTCCGTCGAAGGAACCTTGAGAAACGTTGATGTTGGAAGGCGCACCGACGCCCGTTGGGATGATATCCCCCACTTCGACTCCGGTTGCGGTGGTCGAATTGGCATGGGCATCATTGTTTGTCAGAGTGATCGACCATGTGATGCTGTCCCCTACCTGGGCTGCCATCGTGTCGGGACTCCAGACGTTGACTCCGGTAGCGGCATCGCCAGCAGTAATAACCGTCCCGAAGAAACTTGAGGCCTGTAGATCCGAATGTTGGGTGAAAGATTGAGGCGTCGCGGCATTGTCAGGAGTCATGCCATCCGGGACCGGGAAGAATGTGCCTTCTCCCCCCTGACCGAAAGGATTGTTATTGCTTCCTGCTTTGACTGAGAATCCGACTACGGTCAGGCCCTCATATAGAGTGCCTGTAAAATCGAAATTTACGTGTTGATGTTCGTCTTGAAGATTGGAAAACTCGTCAAACTTGACTCGGATGATCCCACCCTGGCCGTCGTTAAAGTAAAATACCACGTTGGAAATCGCTGGTGCGTTAGTTCCATTTACAGTGGCTGTTTTTACCAATTCCAGGTCGATCAAATCCTGACCTTGTTGCTGGCCGGTAACGGTAGCGTCATCCTCATCGTCTTCTGGATTCGGAGAGGTAGGTAGACCGTCATTGGTTCCGTCAGGGCTGGAATCGATGTCGACTTGATCCGCTGCGATCACCTCGGCGAAATTGGTGATGGTTCCAGTCTGATCGATCCGGGTTACAAAAGTCAATTCCGTTGTGTCCCCCTCTCCCAGATTCCCGACTGTCCAAACTCCGGTATTGGCGTCAAAGCTTGTTCCTGCCGGAGGGTTTGCTGAAATGAAAGTTGTCCCGTTTGGAATCAAATCCCCGACAGAAACTCCGGTCGCATCTGTGGAATTGCTGTGGGCATCGTTGTTGAACAAGGTGATCGTCCAAGTGACATTTTCACCTTCCGTCACTGTCGGTGCGCTCACCGACTTCGTAACTTCCAGGTCAATTTGCTGACCAGTCACGCTGGCGTCGTCTTCATCATCTTCAGGAGTTGGAGAT
>JABDJT010000212.1 GCA_013003335.1 Verrucomicrobiales bacterium
GCCGAGTTTTTCGGTCGCAAATGCCTCGTGGCTCGTCGTCTACTCGAACGGGGAGTGCGGTTCGTGCAGATTTTCAGCGGGAACGAAAATGGCTTCCCGCGTCGGAACTGGGATTCTCACGAGGACGTAAAACGTGACCACGGTCCGCTTGCCAACGGAATGGCCATCGGGGCAGCCGGACTGATCCAGGATCTAAAACAGCGTGGCATGCTCGAAGACACCCTGATCCTGTGGACAACTGAATTCGGCCGAATGCCTTGCGCCCAGGGCGGAAAAGGCAGGGATCACAACCCGTTCGTGTTCACAAACTGGCTTTGCGGTGGTGGGGTGAAAGGCGGAACTTATGGAGAAAGCGATCAGTGGGGCTACAAGCCGCTCGATCCCGATCATCCGACGCAGGTCTACGATATCCACGCGACAGTCCTGCATCTGCTGGGAATTGACCACGAGCGTCTCACCGTCCGCCACAACTCGATCGATCGCCGGTTGACCGATGTGCACGGTCATGTGATCCGGGAAATGATTTCGTGAAATTGAGTGAACAGGGTCGGTTCATCGAACCAACCCTGTTGGATCATATCGGGCAAAAACCGCGACGGACAGATCAGCCCCGCCCTTTTCGGCCGCCGCCTTTTCCTCCTTTGCCACCGGCTCCTCCAAGTTCATCGTCCGTGACTTTTCCATCGCCGTCCTTGTCGGCAGCTTCGAAGGCTTTTTTCACAGTTTCCGCGTCTGCATTCCGATATCGACGCCCTTTTTTAAACTCACTTTCGTCGAGGGCTCCGTCTTTGTCGGTGTCAAGCTGGGTCATGATCTGGGTGACCATACCACCTCGGCCTTTTCCTCCGCCCTTGCCTCCTTTTCCACCGCCTTTCATACCGCCGCCTTTTCCACCTTTGCCGCCGCCGGCTCCACCACCTCCGTCCGGCTCGCCGGGGTCAGACGGAACTTTGGCATGGCCGTCCGCCCATTCGATGATGAGATCGGAAATGAATTTATTGTTCGTCGCCTGCATCATCAGATGGCTGTTTCCGCGAACGCCGTAGTCCTCGACGAGGTCGATGATCTCTCCGCTGCCGCCGTTTTTC
The DNA here is from genome assembly GCA_013003335.1 of Verrucomicrobiales bacterium. Classification (GTDB taxonomy): domain Bacteria; phylum Verrucomicrobiota; class Verrucomicrobiia; order Verrucomicrobiales; family DEV007; genus JABDJT01. Next base: position 1,089 of record JABDJT010000212.1, read on the forward strand.
TCAAACAGATCCGCTGCGGCAATGGTCGCCGTTTTCCGGCTGCCCTGGCGACGTGAATCAATGTAATCAGCATACACGCCCAGCAGGGAAATACCCTTCAGCGTCGGGAAATCCGCCGCAGTCGGCGGACCGGTCGGTTCGATCAAAATGATTCCCGCCGTCAGGTCAGGGTGAGTTTTTGCCGCCGCCACAGCCTGTGGTCCGCCGGCGGAATGGGCCATGAGAATTGCCGGTCCGTTGGGTTTCAAAAGGGCGGTGATCGCGTTGGAAAACGAAGTGGTCGCACCACTGGTCAGCCACGGGTAGTTAGCTTTGAAATTGTCAAAATCATCGGTGGGAAATTTCGAGTCGGGATACGGATTTCCTTCGGATGTGCCGAATCCCCATCGTCGCCAAATGTCCTGTCCCCAGGCCTGAGTTGCGTTGGCATTTGCCGGAGGTGCACCCTGATCGGGAGCCGAGAATCCCTCGACATCAAAACCGCGCGAAAAATCGAATTTTGGATCGTTGATCACGAAAACTTCATATCCGGCATCGGCAAACTGCTGCGCCCAGCCATCGCGGCCATCGGGCGTGGTGAGGTAAATGTAGGAAGAAAGATTGTGCCCCGGCACCATGATGACTGGAAATTTCGCTGTTGTTTTCGCCGGTTTCACATGATGGACGAGCGCCTGTTCCAAATAAAAACTATTCGTCTCGTGAGCGAGGACCGGAGAATTGAAAAGAAGGGCCAGGGCCGGGAAGATAAATCGGGATTTCATACTTCGAGGACGAAAGACGGATTTTGATGACGGGAAGATGATGGGGCGGGAATCAAATTCAGATTTTATTTTCCCGAAGTCGTCATCCTTTCGTCATTTTGCTAAAGCGAGAGTGCGCTTACCAATGAATTCTCGCGTCATTGTTCCGATGCTGTTAGCCGCCGGTTTTCCTGCGTTTTCCCAGGAAGCGGATCGCGCTGGTATCGAATTCTTCGAGAAACAGATCCGGCCCGCACTCGTAAAACACTGCTACGAGTGTCATTCCGTCGAAGAGGGAAAATCGAAAGGCGGGCTGCGCGTCGACTCGAAACGCGCGCTGTTGCAGGGCGGTGACACTGGACCAGCCATTGTTCCGGGCAATCCACACGAGAGCCTCCTGCTGACGTCGATTCACTACTCCGACCCGGAATTTGAAATGCCGCCGGACGGGAAGCTGCCCGCCGCGGTCATTTCTGACATCGAAGAGTGGATCGAAATGGGCGCTCCTGACCCGCGGGTAGGAGCCAAGCCGGACGATACACCTATTGCCTCTGCCATCGATATCGAGGAGGGGAGAAAATTCTGGGCCTACCAGCCACCGGAAAAAACGCCTCCTCCCGCCGTAAAAAATTCCGACTGGCCGCTTTCGGAGATCGACCGCTTCACGCTCGCGGCGATGGAGAAAAACAACCTCACTCCCGCAGCGAACGCCCGGCCGGCAACCCTGGTTCGGCGGCTCTACTTTAACCTGACCGGTCTGCCGCCTTCGCCGGAGGAGGTCATGAAATGGGGGAGGGCAATCGGGACGGACCTGAATCAGGAAGCCGTTGCTCAGCTTGTCGATCAACTCCTCGCATCTCCCCGATTCGGCGAACGCTGGGGCCAGCATTGGCTCGACGTTGCCCGCTATGCCGATTCCACGGGCGGCGATTCGAACAACATTTTTCCCTACGCCTGGCGATATCGGGACTACGTGATCGATTCCTTCAACGCGGATAAGCCTTTCGACCAATTCATCGTCGAGCAACTTGCGGGCGATTTGCTGCCGGCTGATTCGGATGAGCCCTGGGCGAAGAACCTCGTCGCCACCGGATTCCTCGTCATTGGCCAAAAACTCGTCGGTGAAGAAGACGACCGGAAATTTGCTGCGGATCTCGTCGATGAACAGATCGATGCCACCACCCGCGCATTCCTTGCAACCACGGCCGCCTGCGCGCGATGTCACGATCACAAATCCGACCCGATTCCGCAGTCGGATTATTACGCGATGGCCACGTTTTTCCAAAACACGCAGCCGTACTACGGCCTCCTCGATGCGCAGGCGCGGCAGCACACGCCGCTCATCGATGTCACCGGAATGGGGCTCCGCCCTGGCCGCGAAATCCTGACCGAAACCGAGTTCGCTGCCCTGAAACAGGAAGCCGCAGATGCCGCCGCGCAGATGGACGATGTCCGGTCCAACATTCGCGGGAAAGGCGGCGAAAAAGTCACCCGCGCCAACCTGCGTCGCTCCCGGACCCAGCGTTCCCGGACCGAAGCCGCGCTCGCCGCCTACGACGAAAAAGGTCACCCGAAACACTTCGTCATGGGCGTGCAGGATCGCGATGAACCGGTCGAAACACGCCTCCTGATCCGGGGTGAACTCGACAAACGCGGTCCCGTTGTCGAGCCCGGTTTCCTCCAGGTCGCCTCGCAAAACCAACCTGATTTTTTCAAGGGAAGCGGTCGTCTCGATCTCGCAAACTG
>JABDJT010000240.1 GCA_013003335.1 Verrucomicrobiales bacterium
AAGTGAGATCGCGGCAGACAGACCGCCCAGACCGCCCCCGACGACTACGACCGATTTGTTGCGGTTGCCGGGGGAAACGCTCATTCACAGGGCAATCTCCTGCTTCGGATACGACACGCCGGCCGCATCACAAATCAGGTTGGAAGAAATCCGGGCCGACTCGAAAATCGTCGGCAAACCACTTCCCGGATGCGTCCCGCCGCCAACGAGATAGCAATTTTCAAAATCATCGAACTTGTTCCGGGGGCGCAGGAATGCCATCTGGCTAAGGCAGTGGGAAAGGTTGAAAGTCGCACCCTTGTGGATGTCCAGCTCCGTCTGCCAGGTCTTCGGCGTGTAAATTTTCTCCACCTCGATGTGATCCTCAAAATCGTCGATCCCGAGGCGATCATTCATCGAATCGATCACGAGCTTGCGGTAGCGCGAGCGGGCCGTGTCCCAATCGATGTCGCCGTCGAGGTTTGGCGTCGGCACGAGGATGTAGAGGCTCGACTTGCCGGGAGGCGCAAGCGTCGGATCCGTCACGCTGGCATTCCGGACGTAAAACGAGATGTCTTCCGACTCCAGGCCGGTGTCGAAAATCTCGTCGACGTTCTTTTTGTAGTCCTTCGCAAAAATGATGGTGTGGTGCGGCAGATCGTAAATCTTGTCCAACCCGACGTGCATCATGAAGGTCGAGCAGCTGTATTTCAGCCCGTCGACTTTTTCCGGCGTGTATTTCTTGGCTGCCCCGGTCGGCACGAGGTTGTGCATCGCATGGGCGAAATCCGCGTTGATGATTACCTCGTCCGCGTAAAAAATCTCGCCGTCCTCAAGCTCCACGCCTTTCACGGCACGACCTTCGAGAACCAACTGTTTTACGCCGCGATTCAGGTGGATTTTCGCACCACAATCCTCCGCGGCCCGCCCCATGGACGCCGGGATTTCACTCAGGCCGCCCATTGTGTGATAAATCCCATGGGCATGCTCCATGTAGGAAAGCATCGCAAACGCACCCGGGCATTGCCAGGCCGACATGCCGAGATACTTGCTCTGAAAGGAGAACAACAGTGCCAGGTCCGGATCAGAAAAATATTTTGTCAGGTTTTCGAACACCGTGCTGCCCAGAGAAAGATGCGGGATCGCTGAGAGGAGGGAAGGGGACAGCATCTTTGCAGGCGAAGAAAAATCGCGCTGCAGCGCCGGCAAAAGCTCTTTGAGCCGTGCTTTTTCCCGTTCCAGGAACCGATCCATCCCCGCGGACTGACCGGGAAACAAGCGTTCGATTTCGGCCTTGGTGTCCTCCGTTTTGTCAAAGGCACGAAACTTCCGGTCACCGAACCGGATTTCATACATCGGATCGAGCCGGATAAAATCGAGATAGTCCTCCGACTTTTTCCCCGCCTCGGTAAAAATCCGGTCGAGAATGTCCTTCATCATCAGGAACGTCGGCCCGACATCGAAGCGGTATCCCTTTTCCTCAATGCAGGACGTCCTTCCGCCGAGCTGGCCGTGTTTCTCGAACAAGTGCACCTCAAAACCGCGACTCGCCATCAACAGAGCACTGGCTACGCCACCGGGTCCGCCGCCAATGATGGCGATTTTTCCGGAGCTTTCCCTTTCCGTGACCACTGGCAGATCCGGAGTGCGACTTTTCAGGAGGGGCATCTTAGGAGTTTTGGAAACGGTATTCTTGAGCATATCGGTGGGAAGTCGAATGATTTGTGAGCCAGGTGGCGGTCCACGAACCAACAGGGTTCACTCGGTTAACTGACCCTGTTGACTCGTTTCTTCTCCGTTTTACGTCGCGAATTGAATTGCGGTTCGCATTTTTCCGGATTTTTGTCTTCCCTCCTGTCCATGACTTCCCCGGAATCCATTCCCGCAATCGTTGCCCGCCAGCGGGAATTCTTCGCGGGAGGTGAAACTCGCGACCTTGATTTTCGGGTAAAATCCCTGGAAAAACTCGCCGACGAATGGAAAAAACGGGAGCCGGAAATCCTCGAAGCCCTCGCGGCGGATCTCGGGAAACCGGACCTGGAAGCCTACGTTTCCGAATACCATTTCGTCCTCCAGGAAGTTCGGCTGTTTATCAAAAAACTCCGTCGCTGGGCCAAACCAGAACGGGTTGGCAGCCCGTTTTACTTCTGGCCGGCACGAAGCGAAATTCGCCGCGAGCCGTTCGGAGTGAGCCTCGTTATTGCGCCCTGGAATTACCCGTTTCAACTCGCTATGGCTCCCTTGATCAGTTCCGTGGCCGCCGGAAACTGCGTGGTTTTGAAACCGTCCGAGCTGGCCCCGGCGACGGCTTCCAAGCTGGCCGAAATGGTCGAATCGGTCTTCGATTCAGCTCATGTGACGACTGTATTGGGTGGGATTGAGGTTGGGAAAGTAGTTCTGGATCAACGATTTGAGTTTATTTTTTACACCGGAGGTGAAACCGTCGGAAAAATCGTCGCTGAATCCGCTGCCGAACACCTCACGCCGACGGTTTTAGAGCTTGGCGGGAAATGTCCGTGTCTGCTCGACTCGGAAATCGACCTCGACGTGGCAGCAGAACGGATCGCCACGGGAAAATGGTTCAATGCGGGGCAGACCTGTCTTGCGCCCGATTTCGTCCTGGTACCCGAGGCGTTGCACGACGATCTCGTCTCCAAACTGGAAGCCAATCTCCGCGATTGGCATTCCGGTTCGGACCTGCCGGATCTCGCCCGTATCGTGAACGATTCGCATTACCAGCGCCTCCAGAATTTGGCCGGCGAAACCGTCATCCAAATCGGCACCGACGATCCGGAAACCCGCCGGATGGCTCCTCGAATTTTGCCACGGGCCGGTTTCGATGATCCGGCCATGCAGGAGGAAATTTTTGGCCCGATTCTGCCCGTGATCGCTTATGACGATCCCGATTCCACGCTCAGCGAATTGCAAAACAGTCCTTCGCCGCTGGCGCTTTACGTATTTTCGAAAAATCGCGACTTTCTCGAAACGGCAGCCGCCCGAGTTCCAAGCGGGTCAGTTTGTTTCAACGACCTCCTGAAACAGGCCACGAATTTCAACCTGCCGTTCGGCGGCGTGGGAAGCAGTGGCCACGGCCGGTATCGAGGAAAATTCGGATTCGAGGCTTTCAGTTACGATCGCGCGGTGATGAAACGGTATTTTTTCCGCGATTTCTTCGGGATTCATCCGCCGTATGAAGGAGCGCTGGAGAAACTGCGGAAGATTTTGAAGTAGCAAAGGCACTTTCCGATCAAACAGGGTTGATTCGTCGAACGAACCCTGTTGATTCGTTTTCATGCCCGGATTGATTTCCCGAAAACGCCTTCATCCCCTCGGCTTTTCTGTATTGGCCGTGGCGATCGGTTCCTTCGCATTCGTGCAAAAGGAACGAACTGAAGCGCGGCAGTTTCACCTTCCGGCGATGTTTTCCGATCACATGGTGCTGCAGGAAAAAACGCTCGCGAAAGTCTGGGGAAAGGCGCGGCCGGGCCGGAAAATCAGGATCAGCGCCGATTGGAAAGGCTTTGAGGAACCCGTATCCGCCGTGGCAGACGAATCCGGTAACTGGCACGCATTCATCGAGACACCTGCAGCGGGGGGACCCTATGAATTGCGGGTCGGACGCGGGAAAATCCGCGATGTGATGGTCGGTCAAGTCTGGTTGGCGGCGGGGCAGTCGAACATGCAAATGAGCCTGTCTGCCGCTGAGGATGCCGAAAAGGAAATTGCGAAGGCGGATCATCCGGAGATCCGGTTTTTCAAGGTGAAACGAATTCCGCAGGCGCAGCCGGCCGGATTTTGCGAAGGCGAGTGGATTGTCTGCACGCCGGAAACGGCTCCGAAACAGTCCGCCGTCAGTTACTTTTTCGCGGAGACACTGCAGCGCGAGCTGGGCAATGAAACCCCGGTCGGTGTCCTCGTCAGCGCGTGGGGATCGACGGCAATCGAGTCCTGGATTCCCCGCCCGGAACTGGAGAAAATCGCGCCGGACCGTTCAGTATTCGAGTATCACGATTCGCTGTCAGCGCAGCCGTATGATCCGGAAACGGCTTTCGCCGAATATGAATCTGCCATGGCCGACTGGCTGGAAAATCCGCTCCGCGAAAGCGGCCGGAAAAAGCTGAAGCCGCAAAAGCCGTTGCCGCACGCGCAGCACCAGTCCCGGCCCGGAAACCTGTTCAACGGCATGATTCATCCGCTCGCACCCTATTCAGTCGCCGGGGCGATCTGGTATCAGGGCGAGTCCAACACCGCACTCGCGCCCGCCGAACCAGTGTGTTATCCGGCCGAAAATTACGGACGGTTCCTGTGCACCCTGTTCGAATGCTGGTCGAAGTGCTGGGAATTGCCGCAACAGGAGAGGCGCTTGCCGTTCCTCGTCGTGCAGCTTCCCCGGATCGGTGACCGGATCGATCACCCCGGCGTCGCTGCGGAGAAAAGCGGCTGGGCGGTCGTTCGGGCCGGTCAGCAAAGCGCGGCCGGAGCTTTCCCCGATTCAGTCCGACTGATTTCCACGATCGACCTGCCGATCGAGAGTCGTGGAGATATTCACCCGAAAGCCAAGCGTCCCGTGGGCGAGCGGCTGGCGCTTGCCGCGCTCCGGTCGGTGTACGGCCGCGATTTGACGGCTTGCGGGCCGATTCCATCCCGGGCCGTTCGCGAGGGAAACTCGATTCGCCTGCTGTTTTCAGAAACGGGCCACGGCCTCGCCATCCTCGACGACGCAGAAGTAATCGGCGGTTTTACCCTCGCCCCGGAAAATGGAATTTTTCATCGGGCCACGGCACGGATCGAGGGCGAAACAGTGCTCGTGGAAAGCAAATACTGCCCCCACCCGGTTTTTGTCCGCTACGGCTGGGAAGATCACCCGGCCTGCAACCTGGGAAACCGGAACGGCTTTTCCACCGCGCCATTCGTGCGGAGGATCAGCGGCAAAACAAACTGAAAAAATTGCTCAGCTGTAGAGAATCTTCACGATCTCCATGCATTTTTCGTTTGGAAAAATGCCCGGCTCCATCTGGTTCATCACGTATCCGAAAGCCAGGCGGTTTTCCGGATCTCCGAAAGCATGGCAGCCGCCGGCTCCCGGTTGTCCGAAGGAAGTGAGGTTCGGGCCGAACAGTTGGCGGGTTTTCTTGCCGCGCTTGACCGGATCGAGCATCGCACCCGCGGAGTAGGCGGTTTCGGTCAGCAAAACCTGGTCTTTCCCTTCCGTGAGAACTTTCTGCATGTGGGCGATCACGTTCTTGGAGAAAACGCGGCGGCTCCACCATTTGCCGCCGTTGGCGAGGATCGCGTAAAATTTGGCCAGGCCCGAACCCGATCCGATGCCGCCCATCGCGGGAAGCCCGAGTTTCAGGTATTTCAGGGTGTTCATGTCCGTGAAGCTGTCGGCTCCGGCAGGCGAATCGAAAGCCTGACGGGTGAGCGAGGTCTTTTTGCCGTATGCCTTGTAAAAATCCTTCTCGTCGGCCGGCTTCCTGGTTTTTTTCGGGGCGACCAACTTGGCGAGGCGGGCACGAACGGATTCGCTTTCTTCCGGAAGACCGATCCAGAAATCGATCCCGTTCGGGTCGGCGATTTTTTCACGCCAATACATTCCGAGAGGCAGGTTGGTCATTCGCCGCATGATCTCGTCGAGCAGGAATCCATAGGTTCGGGCGTGATATCCGTGTCCCGATCCCGGTGCCCACTTGGGCTTCTGGTTTTCGAGCGCGGTGATCACCGCTTTGTAATTGGTAATGTTCGGTCGGTTTTTCGGATCCAGCGCAGCCAACCCGGACTGGTGGGACAGGATGTGACCGAAAGTGAGGCCCGTTCCTTTCGCAGCGGTCAATTCCGGCCAAAGCTCGGAAACCGGGTCATCCGGCCCCAGGCCCACGGCATCGAGGGCGTTCAGGACCGTTGCTGCAGCGATCGGCTTTGTGGCGGACCAAACCGGAACGATCGTGTTCAGGTTCCAGTCACGCTTGTCAGTCGGGCTGAGTTTTCCGGCATGAAGCCCGATGATTTCTTCGCCCTCATACCAAATCGATACGCTGGCGCCAACTTCGCCGCGCTTGGCGAAATTTTCATCGAACCAGGCCTGCATTTCAGGCTCTTTGTCTCGGAGCTTCTTGATCATAGATAAAAATCGGGATGTTAGTCGTCGCTGCTGGATGAGTCTAACC
>JABDJT010000253.1 GCA_013003335.1 Verrucomicrobiales bacterium
CGGTGACCCGATCTATTCCATTGGCCATGGCATCGTCGTCTACTCCCAGGACTACCAGAAGGGCTGGGGCAATGTCATCATCATCCGGCACGCTTACCGCGCCAAGGACGGACAGATCACCTACATCGACTCCCTTTACGGACACCTCCAGAAGCGGGAAAAATTCGTCGGCGACCAGGTTTCGCGCGGCGAAAAAATCGGCACCATGGGCCGGGGTCCGCGCAACATGTACCTCGCCCACCTGCATTTTGAAATTCGGAAAAATCTCCAGGTCGGCATGAACCGGACGCGTTATCCCAAGGACTTCACGATTTATTATTCGCCGAAACATTTCATCCGCGAAAACCGCGACCTCCGCTATGAACCCCGCAAGGTTCCCGTCCCGATCAACACCTTCGGCAAAAGCAATCCGAATGTCCTGACGAGCAAACCTCTCGAGTTACCCGACCTGGCCGCCGTTGAAGATCGACCGGAAGCCCCGGAGCCGGTGAAGGAAGTCGTCTCCACCCAGACAAAACCGGACACCGCCACTTCGGAGGAATCCCGCAACCTGTGGGACCGCGTCATGGGCCTGTTCACCGGGCCGGGGGAATAGCCCCCGTCTTTATTCCTCTTCCTCGATCTCCACGGGTGCCTCGGGCAACGCATTCAAAAAAGCGGAGCCATACCGTTTCGCGAGGATCCGGTTGTCGAGCAGAACGACCATGCCTTCGTCGTCCTGGTTGCGGATGAGGCGGCCGACGCCCTGCCGCAGTTTCAGGATCGCTTCCGGCACGGAGTAATCCATGAAGGAATTGCCGCCGTTTTCCTCGATCAACTCGATCCGGGCCTGGGTGAGGGGGTGATCGGGCACGGCGAAGGGCAGCCGGGTGATGATCACGTTCCGGAGCGCTTTCCCCGGCACATCGACCCCGGTCCAGAAGCTGTCGGTGCCGAACAACACGCTCGATTCATCCTCCTTGAACTGCCGGATCAACTGGTTGCGCGATTTTCCGCGGCCCTGCACGAGCAGGTCGATCCCCTCGTCGAAAAAGAAATCCTCCAACGCATCGGCCATCGCGGTGAGCAGCTTGTAGCTGGTGAACAGCACGAACGCCGCGCCTCCGCTCTGCTTCACAAAATGGGGGATCCACTTCTCCAGCGCGGCCTCGTATCCCTCCGTGCCGGGGGCGGGCATGGACCGGACGAGGTGAATTTTCATCTGGCGGTGATACTCGAACGGGCTGCCGATCCGGACCGACTCCGCTTCCTCCGCCCCGACCCGGCGCCGGAAATAATTCATGTCCCGGTCACCCACCCCGAGCGTCGCGGAGGTAAACACGCAGGGGCGGCCGCTCTCGAAAAAGACCGGGCGCAGGATTTCGGACACGTCGACCGGGGCCCCGACGAGGTTGATCGATTCGTTTTGATTCTTCTCGACCCAGTAGACCATCCCGTCGTCGGCCTGCTCGAGAAAGGTCGCCAGGTCCGCGCGAGCCTGGCCGAGCCGGTTGGCGAGATCGACCAGCTCGGCTTTCATCGTTTCTTTCGCCAGGTCCCCGACGGCCCGGGCCCGGCGGCTCACCTCGATCAATCCGCCACCGAGGGTGTCATCGACCAATTCCGGTTCGCGCACGCGGAACTCCCGGCCGTACTGGCCCCAGGTGCAGGCATCGTCGACGCCTTCAAAGAAGTAATCGATCTCATCCAGGAGGCGGATAGTGGCCTGCCGGCCCTCGGTGTCGCCGGTGACCTGGAACAGGCCCTTGCGGCTTTTCGGATTGAAGAGCCGGTGCAGTTCGAAGCGCAGGCCGTTGGCGGACAGGTTCAGCCCGAGCTGGCGGGCGGCGACGTTTTCCAGCGTGTGAGCCTCGTCGAAAATCAGGAAGTCATTCGGAAACAGGAAACTGGTGGCATCGGGTTCCTCCAAAAATTCCTCGCGCCCGGCAAAGAGGGTGAAAAACAGGGTGTGATTCACCACGATCACATCCGCCTCGGCCACGCGCTTGCGAATCTCCTGGTAAAAGCATTTGCCGGAAAACCCGCAGGTCTTGGTGGTGCAGACATGGCTTTCACTGCAAACCTGCGACCACACCCGCGGATTCGGGGAAAAATCGAGATCGCTCAGGCTGCCGTCCCGCGTTGTTTCCGCCCACGACCGGATGGCCTTCAGTTCCTCGATGTCCGACGTCGAAAACATCTCCCGCCCCCCGTAAATCGCCGCCTCGAGCCGCTTCGGGCAGACGTAGTTCCGGCGCCCCTTCAGCAGGAGCGGCTTGAACGGACGATCCATCACCTTTTGCAACAGCGGGATATCCTTGTGAATCAGCTGCTCCTGCAAGTTGATTGTGTGCGTCGAAATCACGGCCTGGCGTTTTTCGTTCAGGGCCAGCTCCACCGCGGGCGCGAGGTAGGCGAGTGATTTCCCGACCCCTGTGCCGGCCTCGACCACCAGTGGGCGGGATTCCTCGAGCGCCCGGGCGACCGCCACCGCCATTTCCTGCTGCTGCGGCCGGAACTCGAAATCCGCCAGCGCCGAGAGCGCGCCTTCCGGCCCGAAAAAGTCGGACGCGGAATCGGCCAGTTGGTTTGAATTTCCCGATAATTCAGCAATCGAAATCACAGCCCGTCAGAATTCGCGGAAAACAGGTCAGGCGCAAGTGGTTTGGGCGGGAAAAGGACGGGATTGCAGACTGGGTTGACTTCGCTCCCCGCCCAATGGACGCTTTCCCACGATGAAAAACCGCCGGTTTCTCCAATCCTGGCTCCTCACATCGGGAATCGTGTGCGTTTTCGGACTGCTCGGGCTGCTGTTCTTCGACCGGCAAGCCGTCGAAATTGCCGAAGTGATTTTTGAGCCCTGGTTCCGCTTCTGCGAAGCGGTCACTCCCGAAGCCTGGCAGGTCCGGGGAAATATTCTGCTCGGCCTGGGCTGGCTGATCTCCGGAATCGCCGTTTACAGCGTCGCGCTGGGTGGATTGATTGTCACCGGTGTGGCCCTGATCTGCAAAGGACCCACGCGCGCCGGGCCGAGTGACTGAAACAAATGCTTCAACTCCTTCGTGATCTTGACATTTCGGTTGGCGAAAGCATCATATCAACCAGGGCGGATATCTGAAAGATCAATGATTCCAAACGAAAAATTCGCAATTTTCTTCATTTTAAATTCCATGTTGGTGATTTACAATCAATGATTTCCAAATTTTTTTACGCAAATTTTCGGAAAAACTGATCGGAACAGGCTGGAAATTCTACCGTACGAATAATACTGTTGGGACAAACCAGACAGCCAATCATGAACGCTGAGATTAAATCGGATACAAAAACGTCGGATGACCAAGTGCTTCGACAGAAAGACAATCGATGGAGACGAGATGTGTGGCTCTTCCTGGTCGGAACGGTTATGGTTTCCACAGTTCCTGACAGTCTAGCCAACGGTGTCCCCAGAGCCGTCCTTCATGTAATGCTGTTGCTTGGCTTGTTTATCTGGGCCGGACGAGGTTTCAAATGAGATTCACAACTCCGAAAGGTCCCAACAAGTCGGTGGAGACGAACCGCCGCTCCGCTTTTTCGCTCGACGCTTAGCGACAATTCGGGAGCGCCTCGTGCGCTCCATCGTCACTGTCGGCGACGGTCGCTCACCTCTGTCGTTCGCCTAATAGAGGAAATCCCGCTTACCCCCTTCTCCCTCACAGTGGGAAGATAATGCCCAACCTTTCTCAGTGTAAGTTCAGTTTGCCCGTGAAACGCAACCTCACCATCCTCCTCCTCACCATCGCGATCCTCATTCCATTCGGGATCAATCTCGCGGGGTGGAACCTGTACACCTACATTTCCTTCGGCGAGCGCGACCTGATCCTGGCGACAGCGGAGGGGCTGAGCCACAATGCCTGGGCGGAGCGGATGGAGGTGCAGACGGATTTCGGATTCGAGTTGCCGGAGGAATTCACAAAAACGATTCTCGAACACGGTCCGATCGAAGTGTTCCTGGAACGGCGGGGCGGAGCGATGACGCTGTTCGCCTTCCACTGGATTGAGCAGGACCCAAATTGGGACTACGTGGGTTTGGCGTTCCCGTGGTTGCTGCTGCTGTTCCTGCCGGTTGCGATTGCGGCCGCGCCGGGTTTTCAGCAAGCGCGGAGAGCGCAGACCGAGGGCGAAGCCTGATCCCGCCGCGCCGGCCGCTCAATTTCCCGTTGACCCCTCCCCGATTCGGGCCTGTTTTCTGCATGCCTGTTTCTTCCCGCTCCTTCTGCCTCGCACTCCTCGTATCGGCCCTCTCCGCGTTCGCGATTCCGGCCCCGGGCGGGGAGATTTCGACCGTGGCCGGCACGGGCGAACGGGGATTCGACGGCGACAGCGGCCCCGGAAAACAGGCGGAGCTGAACAATCCCTTCGGAGTGATCGTCGGTCCCGACGGCGATGTCTATTTCTGCGACACCGGAAATCACGTCATCCGCAAGATTTCCCGCAAAAGCGGAAAGATCACGACCGTCGCGGGCACCGGCGGGGTGAAGGGATATGCCGGCGATGGCGGCCCGGCGACGGAAGCGAAACTGTTCGAGCCGTATGAACTGCGGTTTCATCCCGGCGGCGATTTGTACTGGGTGGAGATGCAGAATCACCTGATCCGGAAACTCGATGCCCGGACCGGGATCGTTTCCACGGTGGCAGGCACGGGCGAACAGGGGTTCAGCGGCGACGGCGGCCCGGCCACGAAGGCCACCTTCAACCGCCCGCACTCCATTGTGTTCGACGCGGCGGGCGAAAATCTTTTCATCTGCGACATCGGCAATCAGCGCATCCGCCGCCTGTCCCTCGAAACGGGCATCGTCGAAACCTGGTGTGGAAACGGCAAAAAAGATCCGACCCCCGACGGCGCGAAGATCAGTCCCGACACCCCGCTGAAAGGCCCGCGTGCCCTGGATCGGGACGGTAAGGGCGATCTCTGGCTGGCCCTGCGGGAAGGCAACGAGGTCTACCGGATCGACATGAAAGCCGGGACGCTTCATCACGTCGCCGGCACCGGCGAAAAAGGCTTCACCGGAAATGGCGGCCCGGCCAAAAAAGCCACCCTCTCCGGCCCGAAAGGCGTCGCGATTTCGCCGGACGACCGGATGATTTATCTCGCCGATACCGAATCGCACACCGTGCGGGCGATCGATCTTTCCAAAAATCCGCCCACCCTGGAATTGATCGCCGGGGACGGCAAAAAAGGCGACGGTCCCGACGCGCCCGACCCGCTGAAATGCCGGATGGCCCGGCTCCACGGAGTGGGAGTGGATCCGATCACGGGCGATTTGTACATCGGCGATTCCGAGACCAACAAGATCCGAAAAATCACCGGGTTGCCCGGGGGGAAATCGCCGAAGAAGCTGGGTGATTTCGAGACGAAACGATTTGAGATCGGTGGCCGGAAAGCGCTCGTCACCGCGCCCGAAAAAGCTGCGCCGGGGAATCCGTGGATGTGGCGCTGCCGCTTTTACGGCGCGTTCCCCGCGGCCGACATCGCCCTGCTCGAGCGCGGCTGGCACATCGCCTTCATCGACGTCGCGAACGAATTCGGCGGCCCGAAAGCGATGGCGGCATTCGATGAATTTTACGCGCACGTGACTGGCGATGAATGGAAACTCCACCCGAAACCGGTGATGGAAGGATTCAGCCGGGGCGGACTGCCGGCCATGAACTGGGCGATCGCGAATCCGGATAAAGTGGCAGGCGTTTACATCGATGCGCCCGTGCTCGACATCCATTCCTGGCCGAAGCCGTCCGGCGGAAAAATCTGGCAGACCTGCCTCGCCGCCCACGGCCTGACCGCGGAAACCGCCGACACTTGGAAAGGACCGCTCGACAACTTGAAAGCTCTCGCCTCCTCCGGAGTCCCGATTTTATCCGTGTGCGGCGGAGCCGATCCGGTGGTGCCCTTCGCGGAAAACAGCGGCATCCTCGAAATGCGTTACCAAAAGCTCGGCGGCGACCTCACCGTCATCGTCAAAGCCGCCTGCGATCATCACCCGCACTCGCTGCATGACCCGACGCCGATCGTGGAGTGGGCGGAGCGGGTGGTTGCGGATCAGGCCGGCAACTGATTCAACATTCCGAAGGCCGCCAGGAGCATCCAGGTGCACGAACCGAACGTGGCGAGCAGAAGCAGCACGGTGAACGTTTTCAGAAAGGCGGCGCTCGCGGCGAGTTCCGCATCGCCGGTTTCGACGGGACGGCGGGAGAACAGGAATTTCTGGAGGGCGATGGACCGGCGCGGCGACGCCATGGTGACAGCCGGGCGGCCCAGTTCCTCGTAAATGGCAGGATGCCGTTCACGCAGGATGCGGATGAATTTCGCGTAGGCCGGAACGCCGATGGTGACACCGACCGCGGACACGATCAGGAGAACGACCGTGGCAGCAATGACGCCGGTCAGTTCGGGCGGCAGGGAATCAAGGGCCGAAAACAAATAATTCACTCGCCCAAACTAGCCGGATTTGTTAGGAAATTCGACCGCAAAAATTCGAACCATGAGCAGCGATTCCCCCATCACCGATTTCATTGATCGTCATTACCAGCATTTCAATGCCGCCACCCTGAAAGATGCCTCGCAGGCGTACTGCGATCTGCTGGATCAGGGTGGAAAAATGTTCGTGACTCTCGCCGGGGCCATGAGCACCGCCGAGCTGGGCAAATCGTTCGCCGAAATGATCCGGCAGGACAAGGTCCACGGAATCTGCTGCACCGGTGCGAACCTGGAGGAGGACGTTTTCAATCTCGTAGCCCACGACAGCTATCACCGGATCCCCGGCTATCGATACCTGACCGCTGAGGACGAAGAGGATTTGCTGAACCGGAAACTGCGGCGGGTGACCGATACCTGCATTCCCGAAGACGAAGCCATGGTCCGGATTGAGAAACCGATGATCGAGCTCTGGAAAAGAGCCGACCAGGCCGGCGAATCGAAGCTCCCGCACGAGTTTTTCTACGAGCTGCTCCGCACGGCTGACCTGAACTACGAGATTCCCGCCGAAGATTCCTGGCTGATCGCCGCGGCAGAAAAGAATTTGCCCCTGTTCGTACCAGGCTGGGAGGACAGCACCCTCGGCAACGGCTTCGCCGCCCGCTGCATCGACGGCACAATCTCGAATTCTTCCACCGTGCGCAGCGGGATCGAGGTGATGCGCGAGCTGGTCGATTTTTACAGGCGGACAACCGCCGAATCACCGCTCGGGTTCTATCAGATCGGGGGCGGCATCGCCGGAGATTTTCCAATTTGTGTCGTGCCGCTGATTCATCTCGACCTCGAAGAAACCGACGTGCCGGTCTGGTCTTATTTTTGCCAGATCAGCGATTCCACGACCAGTTACGGATCCTATTCCGGGGCCGTCCCCAATGAAAAAATCACCTGGGACAAGCTGCGGGCCGATACCCCGAGCTTTGTCATCGAGTCCGATGCGACGATCGTCGCGCCGCTGATGTTCGCCTACATCCTCGGCTGGTGATGCGGATTGAATCGGCCTGATTAAGGGTTGCTTCGTAGCGACTGTTGCCGCTTTGTCTATGAATTCGGCCCTACCAAAAATCATGACGGTCGCTCCTCAAAACTCCTGGGTATACTTTTAGTGTATGCTCTGTGATCAGGCCCGCTTCCTGCGAGATCGTAAATGTCGTTTTGCAGTGGTAGCGTAATTTCGTTGATGGGGAGAGGGAAGACGCTGATCTGATGATGAGTTGACCTGCACACGTCTTTTGTTCAAGCTTGTTTTAGCATGACTGAACACGTGGAAGAATCTAACGCAGGGGAAACAGGAATCATCCCTGCGTACTATTTTTGCCTGGAAGGAGATGGAGTTAATCCAGGTCCGGCTCCAGGAAGAGCATGGAGGCTCAAAAATCCTCACAATGGAGATGAAGCGCTGATACGAAGCCGTTTACCTGAAGAGGAGATGATTTTCGTCACCGTAGAGGCAACTGGAGAGAAGCCAACCGAACACAGAATTTCCCGGGTTTTTGACGGTGATGGTCTGGATCTCGCATTCGAAGAGTCAACGATTATGGAGAATACGGTGACATGGTTGGGAGGGCTCTCCTTGCCAACAGCTTGGTTTTTGAAAAGTGAAACCTCGGCCGTAACTGAGAAGGATTTCGACCCGCTCAACGGCCAGTTGAAAATGAGTTTGCGGCTGGCAGGGTTTTCCGGTGATAAATTCAAACTCCCAGATTGGTCTCCGCTGCCACGCAAGGAAGGAACTGATTTACTAGACTCGTTCGACGAAAAAGATGTAGTTAGAATTCAGCAGAAGATCACTAGTGAGAAGACCGGGGTCGAAATCGTGTCCATGAATCTTTACTTTGCCCACGGACGCGGAATCATCCGAGCCTCTGGAAAAATCATCACCAAGAACGTCAATTATCACCTAAAAGAGATTCTAGATTAGCGACTAGCAATTCTTTTAGCGCCCCTGTTTCCCGGCGTAACTTTGCGGAGTTCCGTTGAAATTTTGAAATCCAACTGCCGATGCCGGCAATGCGATATTTTTCCGATTTTGGACTGATACCGAACCCCCAGCAAAGCTTCGATCGTTTTTCTGTGAGTCCGGTATTTTTGGAAATTCCAACCAATGCTCTCATTTTCAGCCGAAAGTGGAATTCCGATAGGTTGCGAAATTGACGAAGATTTCCGGACCAGTTAGAATTGCAGACGGTCTACACTTCCTGAT
>JABDJT010000264.1 GCA_013003335.1 Verrucomicrobiales bacterium
GTTCGGGCGTCCCTGCACATTGATCACGCCGCCGTCACCGGCCGTTCCGTTCGCGCTGATCAGCGCCCCGGCACCCACGTTCACGCTGCGGGTCACGTTCTTCGAACCGATCGTGACCGTGCCGCCATCGCCACCGTCCGCTGTGACCGACGTGTTATCGATATTGATAAAGGCACCGTCCACATTGATGACACCGCCCGGGCGGCTGCCTTCCCCGTTCGCGTCCACTTCGCCGCCTTCCAAATTCACGGTACCGCTCGGGCCGGCATTGATATCGATCGTGCCGCCGGATCCATCCGCGTTGCGGGCACGAAGCGTGCCGGTATTCGTGATCACGCCGCCGGGACCGGCATCGAGAGTCAGTTTCCCGTTGATAAAACTCGCACCGTTCGCCCGGATCATGCCCGAGTTCTGAATCGCCAACGCGTAAACGTTGCCGTGTGCTTTCAATTCCACTGCAGCCCCGTCAACCGTACCGGAGTTGTTGATCCCCGTTTTTCCGCCCGGGCCGCCGGCCAGGACCGAAATCTTCGCCTCACCCTGCTGATGGACGATGATGTCGCCGCCTGCACCCATCGCAACCACACCGTCAGCCGCACCGATCGTGCCTTTGTTGTCGATGAAATTACCCAGCAGCACCACGTCTCCACCGGCCATGATGGTGCCGAGGTTGGTCACTCCGGCCGAACTGTTTCCGCGAAAGCGATTGTCCCCGCCGTTCAAAAAATCCGCATCATCGATGTCCAGCGTCGAAAGCGTCAACGATCCGGCCACGTCCACCAAACCTCCGGCCCCCACCAGAATGCCGTTGGTGTTGATCAGCATCACGCCGCCGTTTGCCTTCAACGTTCCGAAAATCGCGGAAGGATTCCCGCTCACGACCCGGTTGAGGGCGAGCGATCCACGCCCCGGTTGAATGAACTCTGTGACCTCGCCGGCCTGGATCGAGAAATCCTGCCAGTTGATGATCGCCTTGTCCGTGCTCTGTAAAATTTTCAGGTGTCCTGTGTCGAGGCCTTCAAATCCGACACCGCCGTGGACCACCACGCCTCCGGTCGGGTTCGCCTGCAAATTCGGGGGCAGGGCTGCAAAGGCCGGTAGCAGTAGACTGAGAACCAGTCTCTGCATCCAGGATTTCGTACGAATTGTGTTCACCATCGCTTTCATCGAGGTTTAGGGGGTAGGGTTTGCAAGAGAGGAGTTTAGGGGCCTCCGCTGCACAATGATCCAAACTATAATGAATTGCCAGCTTTCGACCCGTCTGTAAATGGAAAAATCACCTTATTTTCGGGGAGATTTCACCCAGTCTTGTCCCCGCGTTTTCCCTTGTGACACCTTAATTTCCACAAATCAGGAGGGTTCGTTCGTCAAACTGACCCTCCCGGATCCGGGCGAACCCACGAACCGCCCCGGTTCTACCGGAGTTTTTTCTGGTCTCACCACACCGAAACTGTCACTCTACCGGTATGAAAACCCGGCATCTCATCCCTGTTCTCATCGGCCTCGCAGCGCTTCTTCCTTCAGCTCTCGAGGCGAATCCGATCAAGAGCAGCAACGTTTTTAGAGGGCTCGAAGGAAAGTGGAAGGGATCAGGCGAACTGGTTGATCCGGAGGGGAACAAGTCGGAGGTCGTGGAAACCTGGACCGGAAAATTCACCGAGGAGGGAAATTTCGTCATGTCCGGCACCCGCAAACTCGGCCAGATGGAACACGGTTTCGCGTGGGAATTTTACGCCAATGGCGATCTGGTCGAGGGCCAAATGAAAATCGAGGATCCGGAAATCGATGCCCGTTTCGAGATCGTCCTCGACGAAGAAGCTCGATCCATCAAGATGACCATCCCGCTCAGTGATTCGACCATGACCATCGTGAACACGGTTTCGAAGGACGGCAAAACCATTCTCGGCACGGTGAAAATCGATGACGACAGCGGAAATCCGGGTACCACCGGCGAGGTGAAGCACGAAAAACAGAAGTGACCCCGTCGCAACTTCAATTTGAATGTTCGGGGTTCAATGTTCCATTCCGCCCATGAGTGATTCCACCACCCGCATCGAACGCGACACCATGGGCGAGATGGAAGTCCCGGCCCACGCGCTCTGGGGCGCTTCCACCCAGCGCGCCGTCCTGAATTTTCCCGTCTCCGGAACAACGGTCGACAACGGAATCGTCCACGCCTACGGGCTCATTAAGTGGGCGGCCGCCCGCGCCAACCAGGACCTCGGGGTCGTTGAATCAGACAAAACCGATCTCATCGAGAAAGCGGCGGAAGAGGTGTTCCACGGCGATCTCGACGGGCATTTCGTGATCGACGTCTTTCAAACCGGTTCCGGCACGAGCACGAATATGAACGCGAACGAGGTGATCGCGAATCGCTGCTCCCAACTGGCCGGAAAGGAAATCGGCTCGAAGGAACCGGTTCATCCGAACGATCATGTCAATCAATCCCAGTCCTCCAATGACACCTTTCCCACAGCCATGCACATCGCCGTCGGACTGGCCCTGAAAAACGACCTGATCCCCTCGCTGGAGGCCCTGCGCGACAGCCTGCAGAAAAAGGCGGATGAATTTCACGCGGTGCTGAAGATCGGCCGGACGCACCTCATGGACGCCACGCCCGTCCGGCTCGGGCAGGAATTCGGCGGGTACGCCCGGCAGGCTGATCTGGCCGTGATGCGCGCCCACAAGGCCCTCAACGCCCTGTGCGAACTGCCACTCGGCGGAACAGCCGTCGGCACCGGCCTGAACTGCCACCCCGATTTTCCGAAAAAAGCGATCGCGTTCATCGCCGAAAAAACCGGCATCGAATTCGTCGAAGCCGAAAACCACTTCGAGGCCCAGTCCGGCAAGGACGCCATGGTCGAGATCTCCGGCCAGCTCAAGACAATGGCCGCCTCGCTGTTCAAGATCGCAAACGACGTCCGCTGGCTCGGGTCCGGTCCGCGCTGCGGGGTCGGCGAAATTTCCCTGCCGGCCACCCAGCCCGGCTCGTCAATCATGCCCGGGAAAGTGAACCCGGTCATGAGCGAGGCGATGATGCAGGTTTGCGCGCAGGTGATCGGAAACGACGCTGCGGTGACCTGGGGCGGCGCCAATGGCAATTTCGAGTTGAACGTGATGATGCCGATGATGGCGCAGAACCTGTTGAACTCGATCCGGCTGCTCACGAATGTCTCCGGCATTTTCCGCGAGCGCTGCGTGGACGGAATCGAAGCCAACGCGGACCGCTGCGCTGAGCTGATCGAGCTTTCCATGAGCATGGTCACCAGTCTCGCCCCGCTGATCGGCTACGAAACCGCCGCGAAAATTGCCAAGCGCTCCGTCGAGGAAGGCAAAACGGTCCGCGAATTGTGCATCGAGATGGAAGTCCTCCCACCTGATGAA
>JABDJT010000267.1 GCA_013003335.1 Verrucomicrobiales bacterium
TCCTTGGATTGCTGGATCAGGTTCTCGATCAACTGGCGAAGTTCATCGAGTTTCTTGTTGTTCTCCTCCATCTCCTTTTTCAGCACCTGGTATTCCTTCGCCATGGTCACTTCCTCGGGCGTCTTGCCTTCGGCTTTGTTCATGGCAGAAAGAGCCACAACCACGATGATCAGGGTCAGGCAGCCGATGATGGCCACAAGAATACTGAGAAAGGGGAACAGGTTTACTGAAGCACCGCTGTCTCGTCTGCGTCCCATAATTTCAGATTCGTCGTTTTCCTGTCCTTCACTTTAAAGCGTCACGGGTTTCCCTCAACTACGACCGAACCAGCCTTTCTTTTTCACAACAACCTGTTTGCCGTTCAGGTCGGCCAGTACGGAGTTCAAATTCTGAATGCCTTCCGACAGTCCATTCACCTGGGACGTGATCGCCGAAACCGATTCGGTCCGGATTTTTTCCAATGATTGAAAGAAATCTTCGTCCAACCTCGATTCGTATTTTTCAGCTCGCTCTCCGATCGCAGAGAGCTGGGCTTCCACCGCGGTCGCGACTTTCTCATACTGTTTTGTCTGGTTGTTCAGGCTCTCCGACATGCCTTTCTGGACGCTGGCGAATTTGGACATGACGTCCTTTTGATTGGAAGCCATCGCGTCACCGATCGCCTTAAGAAGGCCGGCATCCGAGCCAAAATTCGAGGCAGCTCCGCCGTCGTTGAGGCGTTTGAGCAGGTTGTCGATGCAGTATTCATCCACGTCCGACACGAGGTCTTCCTCCTGGCTCTGGAGACCGCTGGCGGGGAAACTCAAGATGATGCTGAACACCAGCGCGAGCAGGGTGGTGTCGAACGCCACGCCCATTTGAGCCAGGACGGGCGAAAGGGATTCGGTCAAGGCAGACAGGTCGCCGGCTCCTTCGCCTCCGGCGGGGTTGAGAACCTTGTCGAACTGGCCGATGGCCTGGCCAATCCCCATCACCGTGCCAATGAAGCCCATGATCGGAATCGCCCAGAGCAGCACTTTCACCAGTGAATAACTGCTCGCTGCCTTGTTGGCATCAACGTCCGATTGGGACGAGATCATCTGCGCCACTTCCGGGTTGTTCTGGCGGACATAGAAAAATTCCAGCGACTTCCGGATCCGGTTCACGATGTAGGTGTTCCGTAGCGGCTTGGGGAAATTCAGCAGGTTGTCGTGGAAGGCCTTCAGGTTTTGCGGCGTGATTTCCGTGTCGATATCGGTCGGCAGGGCCTGGATCAGCATGGCACGGCGCTGCTTCCGAATGTTCAGCAATTTCAAAACGAGGATCGCGAGACAAAAGAACATGAGGAACGTGGTGGCATACTGCACCCAGCTTCGTTCCAGGAAAAAAGAGCGGATATAAGTCAGCGCGGTGTGATCGCCGTTTTCCGGTTTCGAAGGAAACATTCCGATGATGACGCAAAACATGAAGGTGGCAACAACTCCGAGTCCCAGGGCGATCAGGAAATTGATTTTCGACGGATGCGGTCCGTGCTCGACCGCGTTCATGTTCAACTCGGGTAGCGAATCGTAATAATCATCCGCGATTTCTTCTCCTGCTGAATGCTCTTCGTGCTCCGCTTCCTGGGTCGGCTCCTCCAGTTCGGGAATCTGGATCTTGGTGCTGCAGCCGGGGCATTTCACGGTTTTACCGGCCAGTTCAGGTTCGGCCTGGAGGGTGATGCTGCACGTAGGGCAAACGAAATTCATAATCGGGTGTTGAATCAGATAGTTCGGAATCCGGTGAAAGTGTGACCGGGTGATTTGCGTATCGGCTAGGATTAAAATGAAACGGAAAGATTTTCCAGCACAAAACGTCTCACGCCCTGTATCGGTGCTTGCATTGCAGGCCCGATTCGCCAGTCTTCCTAACGCCCGAAACATGAACACCCCCAACGCCGTCCGGAAATGTCCGACGCGCTACGCAGCCTCTGTCCACGCAGCCCTGCTCGCGCTGCTGGCAGTTTTGTTCATGCCATCCTGCGCCCAGCGGATCATTGTGAAACAGAAAGTGGGGTCCGTTGTCGGGAAATCCGTCGACCTGGATGAACTCCGCAGGACCTGGTCGGCGGTTTACGCGGGCAAAGCATCCGATTCGCAGATTGCGGAATACAACGATGAAGTCGCGGACCTCCTCGTGAAACTGGCCGGCTACCGGATTCCCGATCCCGGGCAGGAATCAGTCCGATTGAACAGTCTCCGCGGATCATTCGACTTGCTGATCGATCCCGACGGGAAGAGTGACATCGACATCCGGAATTACGATCAGGTTTACGTTTCCACGTTTCTGCGAATCAAACGCGGGCTGAAAGACCATGTCGTCACGGAAGGACTGGGAGCATCGCTCGCTCTCCGATCACCACCCGGGGAGGATGACCCGTTCATTTCCCCGGAGGGTTTGTGGCGGCCCGCGACCGCCATTGTCGAATTCAACGGGCGGAACGGAAGTCCCAAGCTGATTGTCTACGATCCGCTCAAACGAGATCAGGTTCAGTGCGGCGGCCACAGGGACGGACTTCGTTGTGATTTTACGGCCCCGCTGGCTACAGGAGTCGTCGGTCAGACGGCCCAAATTATCAATATCCCGGCGATGCTGAATTTCGAGAAATTCGAGGACAAGCTCGATCTGTTCCGAATCTCTCCCCTCGATCCGGACAAAACGGTATGCCTCCTGGTCCACGGCCTCAAATCCAGTCCCGCCACCTGGCGGGATACCGCGAATGAAATGCTGGCCGACCCGGTGATTCGGGAAAAGTACGAATTCTGGACCTATGGATACCCGACTGGTGCCCCGATTCCGTATTCCGCGATGCGCTTGCGCGAAGACATCCGGAACATGATTGCTTTCCGGAGAGCCAACGGAGCCGAAACCAACAACATGATTGTCATCGGGCACAGCATGGGCGGGCTGCTTGCAAAAACACTGACCCAGTCCAGCGGGGTTGAAAACTGGAACAGGCTGTTCAAGAAATCCGTGAATGAACTCGATGTGACCGGGGACCAGCGGAAACTCCTGCGTGACATGGTCTACTTCGAGCCCGTCCCCGCCGTGAAACGGGTCGTTTTCGTCTCGACTCCCCACCGTGGCAGCGATTTTGCGTCCAACCCACTTGGCAAGGTCGCTTCCAGGCTGATTGAAATGCCCTCGAATCTCGTTCGCCTTTCCGACCAAATCATGATGGAGAGCAGCAACGCCCTGACCCCGTTGGGTCTGAAATTTGCCGTCCAACCTCCAACCAGTATCGACCAGTTGCGGGAGGATTCGGTTTTGCTGACCTTGCTGGACAACGTGCCACTTCATCCGAACGTGACCTATCACAGCATTATTGGCCGGAAAAACCTGAGGGATCCGATCGAAGAATGCACGGACGGTGTTGTTTCCTACTGGAGTGCCCACATTGATGAAGCTGTCTCCGAGGTGGTCGTGAATTCCGATCACGGGGCGCACCAATCTGAGGAGGGCATTGCCGAAATCACCCGGATCCTGCGGCTCCACGCCGGAGCGCGAGACTGAGACACGATCCAACAGGGTTGGTTTGCTGATCAGACCCTGATGATTCGTTCAGAGCCCGAGCATCGGGGCCGGTACCAGGAAAGCGTGCTGCTCGAGCAAGCTCCAGGTTCCGTGGAAGCTGAGATATTGCGTCAGCCAGACGATGAACGCGTACGCCCCCACCACCGGAATCGCTGCGAGACGTCCGCTCCACCGGAAAAACCAGTTCCGGGGCTGCTCGCGTTTCAGGCCCCGGGAAAAGGCCCAGCCAACCAGGACGCGGGCCGGGAAGATGAAAACCACGAACAGCAAGCTGGGCAGCCAGGCCACTTCCTGCGGAGCCAGTTCAATTTTCAACAGGTACAGCGGCAGCGCAAAAAGAAGCGTGATCAGCAGCGAGAACCAGAAGGCGATCGGGGCGCGCCGAAATACCTGGCGGACCACTCCAATCTGAAAGAGGGCTTCAAATTTTCCGGTCATTGCGAAATGCGTTTGCATGAACGGTAAATACATCGCGGCGATCATCAGGAAAAACGAGCCAATCAGGGTGACCACCAATGAGCCTCCATCGTTCGGGATATGGGCCGCGCCAAACAGGATCAGAACCGGGATCGCCAGCCACATCACGGCTCCAACGAAACCGCGAAATCCCAGCCAGAAATAATACGGGATCCGTAAATCCCGGATGTATCCGAAAACCCCGTTCCGGACGTGCGTGAATTTTCCCTCCTGGCCCAGCCATTTCACAAACTTGATCGGTGCCGGCCAGAGAAAGTGACGGAATCGACCTCCCCGCAGAGCTGCCCAGGCAATGTGAATCGCGGTGATGACTGAAAGCACGATCAACCCGACACGCCAGCCTTCGGCGACCGGCCCTCCGGACTCGATGATCTCGGCATCTTTCCACATATCTGAAACAAGCCGGACCGGGAGCAAAACCAGCCATGTTCCCACCACGAGGCTTCCCACCTGCGATGCCTTCCGAATTCCCACCCAACCGGATTTGAATTTGCCCGTCCGCGCGATACGCCCGCTGACTTCCAGCAAATATCCGAGACTCAGGAAATTCAGAACGGGGATGACAGCGAGAATCGCCAGTCCGCAAATCAAGGCCAGAACACCCATCGACCAGTCAATGAACGACCAGAATTTCCGCCAGGCCCGGACGGGAAAGGAAGCTTTTGCCTCCGGAGCAGGCGCTGCCACCTCGGCCGGCTGTGATCGGGGTGCCAGTGCCGGGGGGGCTGATTTCGGTTCAGGCTCGGGGGATTCCTCCGCTTTTTCCGCGGGCCGCGCAGGCAATGGTGGGGGCTCGGGCATCTGGAAAGAAAGACGTCTCCGGTTGAGTTCCGGTTACAATTTCTCAGGAAGACGGGGAATTGTCGATCCCGTTACTTTGAAAACCATTCTTTTGCCGGTAGTGCATAGGGCCGGAAGGTCTCCAGGTATCCCGCCTGTTCATTGTAGAAAAGGGCCCGGTTTAATCCGAGCGTGCTGGCTTTCATCGAATCGATCAGGCTGGCGGAATCGTTCGCGCTCATTTGGAAGAGCACCCGCATTTCAAATTCGCTGATCGCTTTCCGGTTCAGGGCGCGATTCAGATTATTGAAGGTATCCAGCACGGCAATGAGATGAATTCCCACGCTGGCGCCTTCCGAGATCAGGTCGTTCAGCGAATCTCCCGGCTTGGCTTCGGCCGGGGAGTCATCCATCGAAAAACTGAAATCCTCCTCGAAACGGAGCTTCTTGAATTTCTGCAGGCCGTTGATGAAAACGAAAACCGGCGCCGCTTGCTGTGCGGCCGTGGCGTCTTCCAGCCGGGACCGCATTTCCGCGGCCAGCCCGTTGATGCAGTCGCCGATTTCTGAAAGCGAAGGCCGTTCGACGGATTCCGGAAGCGCTGCATCGAAATAATCGGCCTCGGATGAACCGGCCGGGCTGCCGTCGATCAGGATTTGGAGGATTCCGTTTTCCGGATACTGAGCGTGGAAACCGGTGATCCCGATTGTCAGCATCGAGAGAATGGATTCTTCCTGCTGTCCAATGATGAGCAGGTTGTTTCCGCTTTGCGGCTGAAATACTACTTCGGTCGGGCCCTTGATCGAATTCGGCGCACCGATGAACAGGCGGGCTGCAGCGGGCCGTTTTTCGGGCGGAAACGAGCCCAGGAGTTCTTCGAGGACGAGATTTTCGCTGACGGCGGCCGGGGCATTTCCTTCAAAAACCACGACAGGCGCGTGGCTCGATTCGAATTTTTCGATCAGCGGCCTGGTCCTGGCAAGCCACTCATCCCGTTCTTCATCCCCCAGCCAGACGACCTGGAACGGACTGTTTCCCTCCACGGCTCCGGCCTGATCATTGTAAATTCCTTCGCCCGGCCGGGTGAGCATTCGCGGAGCCGGATTCGAGTCGTCCATGATGAGATAGGCGTCCGCTTCGTTGCACTGCAGAGCGATTCGAATGACCATCTGCCCAAGCGTTGCCCGGGCAAGTGTGAAAGCCCCGCCGAGAGTTTGCGAACCGAGGATCGCGTGGATTCCGAATGCGCGACCCTGGCGAACGATCCGGTCGAGAAGCAGGGCTGCGTTCTGGGAAATTTGGTCGTCTTCGACGAAAAATTCCTGGAACTCGTCGATCAGCAGCAGGCTGCGGGGCAGGGCTTCCGTGCCCCCGGCCCGCTTGTACCCAGCCAGGTCCTGCACGCCGAGTTTTCGAAAGAGCTCACCCCGCCGTTTCAGTTCCTCGTCCAGACGCTGCAAAACCGACAGCCCGAATTCTCGGTCGGACTCGATCGCAATGACCCGTGCGTGAGGTAGTTTCGCGTCGGCATAGCATTTGAACTCGACCCCTTTCTTGAAATCGATCAGGTAAAATTCCACGCGATCCGGATCACACCACAAGGCGAGATTGGTGATGATTACGTGGAACAGGGTCGATTTCCCGGACCCGGTTTTCCCCGCGATCAGCGCGTGCTGGCAGGTACCTTTTCCAATGGCGAGTTGCTGGAGCTTGGTGGCCCCGGTCCGTCCGATCGGCACGATGAGTTCCTCTGTCGTATCCATCGACCAGAAATCCGCCTCGGTTTCCGGTGCGATATGGGAAAAGGGAACTTCAATCCGGTTGGAATCTTTGCTGGCCTGGCCAATCCGGTGCACGAGGTCCACAGCGAGATCATCCGGTGGCGGAGAATCGAGATGCAATTCACTCGGAGAGACGGAGTTCGCCGGCAGGAAAAAACCGGCCTGGTTCGTTTTCAGGCACACGCTGGATTTGCGGAGATCCTCACCGGTAAATCCGCCGGGCAGCTGCTGGCGCTGGTCCCAGTGAATCAGGGTGTAGACCCCGCAGCGGGCTCCGGTGCTGGCGATACTGAGCAGGCGATTGGCGGCTGCCTCGGAGAAGGCATGCGGGAAATCAGCGACCACGACGTAGTGATATTTTTCGGCGATGTTACCGGCCTTCTCGTTGTATTCGGTGATCGTGGAATACTCATTTCGCAGATACATCTGGATCACTTTTTCCATGTGATCGCTCAGCTCCGAAAGCCTCTGTTCGATCTGCTGGGGCTGTGTCCAGATCCGCGAATTGATCAGGAATTCCTCATGGTCTGCCAGGTGCATGACGCCGGCAAAATTCTGCCCGAGGCCGACCGGGTCGATGATGGTGAACGTGACACGCCCGGCGGGGGCTCCCGTCAAAATCCGGAGGATCAGGTTGTTCAGGGAAGCGACGGCCGTGTCATTCCCGGCATTTTGCGTTTCAAAGAGAATCGAGCCGCTTTCGGGAAACCGAAGCGCGAGCGGGAGTTTGAAATCCGTTCCACCGGGGAGAGTGAGCCGGGGATCTTCCGGCAGTTTTTCAACGGCTGATTCCAGGTCGAATGCGAGGTCTCCGAACTTTGCCACGGGGCGGAATTCCGGGGGAGGGGACCAGCTTTCGACAACATCGGAGGTCCACTCCGGAAACTCACGATCGGCCTCGATTCGGGCCTCGCGGGCACGCTCCAGCAGATCGGGAATGGTCGTTTTCCACTCCGATTCCAGGGCGTCCCATTGCTGCTGGTGTTCTTCCACGAATCCGGAGTCGGCACTGTCGGTGCTGCCGTTCAGCTCACTGATCCGATTTTCCGCAGCGGTCCGAACCTCCTCCATCTTTGCGGCAAACCGCGAATCGATTGTTTCCAGCGAACGGGTGCAGGCAGACTCAAGCTTCGCGGTCACGCGCTCCGCTTTCTCCTCGATTTCCTCCGGACGGGAGGCCCGCTCAGCTCCGGCTGCTGCGGCAGTTTCCTCCAGCCCCGATTGAAAATCGCCCGTTGCACGCTCGTGATCTTCCCGGATTTGGGCGATCCGGGCTTCGCGCGATTCGTCGAGGTGTTTTATCAGATTGTTCCGGATGGCCCGGGCTTCGCGGAGTGATTCCGTGAGGGCTTTCGCATTGCCTGCTGCACCGGACCGTGTGATGAAAAAAACGAGCAGGATCAGGAGAAGCAGGACTCCGCCAATGATCCCGGCCTGGGTATAATTCAGCCAATCCAGTTCCATCACATGGAGGAGTGGGACGGCACCGCCTGCGAGCAGGACAACCAGGAAAAGCTGAAGTCCCATCGGAATGGCTCCGAACAATTGCGCGAGCGGCTTTTTCCTGAGCCGCCCCAGGTCGATACCAGCCGACTGATACAGGTCCGTTAGTTTTTGAAATTCCTTGTCGACGTTGGAAATGCTCCGGGTTTCGGCCGACCCGGCTTTCAATTGGCCGGCCAGGTTTTTGGTGAACGAAGAAAAACCCCGCATGGCACGACGGGCGGCTACTTCCAGCTTGCCGAATTTTCCCTGCACGGCATCGAACTTCGCGACCGCCTGGCGGTGCTCGTCTTCCAATTCCTGCAGGGCCTGATCGCGGCGCTGGTTGCTCTCGATGAGGTTTTTCTGAATCCCGTATTTTCGGTATCCTTCCTCTTTCTCAATTCGTTCCAGCATGGATTTCCGTGCGGAAATCCTCGCTTTCCCCAGCCGGGCCCGACGTGTCTCGAATCGTTCTTCGACCGCGGCCCGACGCGATTCCGCGGCTGCCTGCAACTCCTCGATCCCGGACTCGGTCCGGGCCTGGATCTGCTCAATTTCCTCGCGAAGACTCTGTGCCAGGTTCGAGGATTTCAGTTTCAACGCGTAGTTCAGCTTGCCTTCCCGCTCCGCAAACGCACGGATCGAAGAGGTCAGCTGATCGATCAACTCGATCGTTTCGTTAGCGCCCGGTAATTTCGGCATCGGCAGTGCAATCCTCTCTGATTTTCTTCAAAATTTTGTTCAGATCATCCATCGCGGTGACGGCATTCCCGACTTCGTCGAACAACTCTTCGAGATAGAGACGTTCGAACTCGTCGCACTTGGCATCCCGCCAGGTGTCTTTGACATCGAGCCACTGACGCCGCAATTCTTTCGCGACGCCGGACAGGCGGGCTTTGGCCGGTTGGAGGTTACTCATTGTCCTTCTCCTCCTCTTCTTTTTTTTCCGAATCGGGCGCGGATTCCGGAGGGGGCGACCCGGGTTTGGAGACGGCGGCATATTCCGATAGCGCCCGGATGCTTTCATTCAGAAACGTGACTCCGTTCACTGTTTCAAGCTCCAGCAGGGCGCGGAGCTTATCGACTTTCTTCGCGAAGGGTTCCACTCCCGAATCGAAATTGCGCACCCATCCTTTCACTTTCCGCATCGTGTCCTCGAGCGATCGCAATTCCCGCCGGACACGATTGATCCGGCTTTTGGCACCGGTCTTGGTCTGGGCCAGGGCCGACATCCGGGCGGTGAAATATTCCTGTTCCAGCATTTCCAATTGCTTCTGTTTCCGGCGCTTGATCTGATCCAGCACAAGCGGTTGCTCGGATTGCAACCAGATTCGGGTTCGCTTGACCTCTTCGCCGACCTCGTCCAGCACGAGAGTCGCTTTCTCGATAAAAATCAGCAAGGCCACCCGAAACTGATCGAGCGCCTCAACGGAGGAAACATTTGCCCGTTTTGCCATCGACCGCGCTTACCGTTGGCCGAGATACTCCTCGATTTTCTGTGCCTTGCGCAGCAGGAAAGGGCCGTGGGAATTGGAGGCTTCGATGAATTTTCGCAGCACTTTCATGGTGTCGGTAAATTCCGCCGCGAACTTCTGATGCTCGTTGTCCTGCCACGTTTCCCCGAGCGCTGCAAACCGGGCCTGGAGGGAAGCCATGCTGTTCTGTAAATCCCCGTTGAATCGCTTCAATTCTTCTGCAAAACGCCGGACTTCCTCCGGATCCATGATCGCCTGTGCCATTCAGCAATTGTCGCGAAATTTCAGGGATCGGGCAAGGAGAAAGGGCGGGCGAATTTCGAGATTGTACGAACCAACAGGGTTGGTACGGCAATCGAACCCTGTTGGTTCATTTCCGCCCTTTTTCTTTTCGCCGGAATCCGATAATCTGCAGGCATGAAACGAATAATTTTCGCTGCAGTATTTCTGACCGGTATTTCCCCGGGCCTCCTCGGACTGGCTGACAAAAAGCCTGAGGGCGGCCAGGCCATCCGGGTTTTGTGTTACAACGTCCATTGGTGTCTCGGCACGGATGGAAAATACGATGTGCCGAGGCTGGCCGAAGTAATCAAGAAAACGAATCCCGACCTCGTGGCTCTTCAGGAAGTCGATGTCGGGGTGGAGCGGTCCGGGCGGGTTCACGAAGCCCAGGAACTTTCCAAACTGACGGGGCTCGAGGTACGCATGGGGCCGACGCAGGCCTATCAGGGCGGACTTTTCGGGAATGCAGTCCTTTCGAAATACCCGATTCTCGATGTGGAAATTCATCCGCTGCCCTACACGGAGGCGACGGAGGAAAAGGTCACCTATCCGCGCGGCTGCATTGTCGTCACAGTGAAGGGACCCAATGGAAAACCGCTCCGGTTCGTCAGCACGCATTTTCAACACAACATGCCGGAGGATCGCGTGGCCGAGGCGAAGGCGATCAATGAGTTGCTGGCCGATTCCGATATTCCCACCATCCTGGCCGGGGACATGAACGCGAAACCGGAGGAGGAACCGATTCAAATTCTGGAAAAGGAATGGAAACACGCGGCTGATGCGGAGATGGCGCCGACGGCTCCGGCGGTGAATCCCCGTTACCGGATCGATTACATTTTTCACCGGCCTGCCGGGGCGTTCGAGGTGAAAGAGGCCTCAGTGATTGACGAGGAAATCGCCTCCGATCACCGTCCCGTGTTCGCTGTGCTGGAACTGAAAGCCGAGTGAGCCGGTCTTACGGAACGGGCGTCCGTTCGACGATCCGGGTGATGATGTCTTCGCTGGTGACTTCCTCTGCTTCTGCTTCGTAGGAAAGCAAAATCCGGTGACGCAATACGTCGTAAACGAGGTTCTTGATATCCTGTGGCACGACGTAGCCCCGGCCCTGGAGAAAGGCGGAAGCTTTTGCGGCGAGGGTGATATTGATTGTGCCTCGCGGCGATGAACCGGAACGGATCAGCGGCTTGAGAGCCGGATCGATTGTTTCGGGATAGCGCGTCGCCTGGATCAGGCGAACAATGTAGTCTTTCACGCCGTCATCGACGTAAATCATGTTCACCAGGTCACGGCTTTGAATCACGGTGGCGGGATCGACAACCGGGTTGGTGTCCGTTTTCGGCCGGGAAGTAGCCATTCGATCGAGGATGGCGCGTTCCTCCTCCGGGCTCGGATAATCCACCATCACCTTCAGCAAAAAACGATCCAGCTGGGCCTCGGGAAGCTGGTAGGTTCCTTCCTGGTCGATCGGGTTCTGGGTGGCGAGGACGAGGAAGGGATCGGGCAGAGGGTAGGTCTTGTCGCCGATGGTGACCTGCCGTTCCTGCATGGCTTCGAGGAGGGCACTCTGGACCTTGGCGGGGGCCCGGTTGATCTCGTCGGCGAGGATAAGGTTGGCAAAGACCGGTCCCAGTTTCGGGGAAAACTCGTTGGTCTGGGGATTGTAGATCAGGGTTCCGATGAGGTCGGCGGGAAGGAGGTCGGGGGTGAACTGGAGGCGCTGGAAATCCGCGGTCATGGCTCCGGCGAGAGCGTTGACGGTCAGGGTTTTGGCCAGTCCCGGGACCCCCTCGAGAAGGACGTGACCGTTGGTCAACAGACCGATCATGAGGCGATCGATGAGAAGTTCCTGGCCGACCACGACATTGCCGACCTCTTCCCGGACCGCCTTGAGCCACGGTTCGTGGCGGGCGATCTGTTCGGCGAGTTGAATGCTATCGAGCTGTTGCGTCATAGATGGTGCTCCCAAAAGGCATAAAATCGCGGATTTTGGCCGAGGTGCAAGCGATCATGAATACATCAGGTTAACGAGTCCGGTCGACTTTTCGTTAGGGAGAATCCCCGTTCTCATCTGATTCATGACATAGGCGAAGGAGATTCCGTTTTCCGGATCGGCAAAAGCGTGGCTTCCCCCGGCCCCCGGTTGACCGAAGGATCGCCGGCTTGATCCGAAGAGGGAGCGGATCTTTTGCCCGGTTTCGGGGTCGACCGGATCGAGCACGAAACCAGTTGAGAAGGCGGTGGGCAGTTTCAGGGTGAGATCCTCTCCCTCGGACAGGGGCACCGAGCAGGCAGCGACGGTCTTTTCGCTGAGAACCTGGACGCCTTTCCATCGGCCCCGGTTGGCGAGGACGGCGTAGAACTTGGCGAGCCCCCGGGCCGAGGCGACCCCGCCGAGCGAGGGAATGCCCGGTTGCAGGTATTCCAACTTGTTGATCGAGCCGAGTCCCCGCATGCCTCCCGGACTGGAAAAGGCCGCCAGGGAAAGCGATTCGGGGTCGGCCAGTTTCGCGTAAAAGGCGGTTTCGGCGGGGGGAGGCTGGAGGCTTTCCGGGGGATACATCGTGGCGAGGCGGTCCACTTCCGACGCGCCCAGTCCCCCGATGAAAACATCGATTCCGAGGGGGAGGGCGAATTGTTCTTTCCAGAACCGGCCCAGGCTGGTCCCGTTGGTGACCCTGCGGACCAGTTCTTCGAGGAGTGCTCCGCTGGTTCGGGGGTGGTATCCGTGGGAAAAATTCGGTTGCCAGAACGGTTCCTGCCGTTCCAGGGCCCGAACCACCTCCCGGTGTTGATGGATCGCGGGCCGATTGTCGGGATCGAGCGCGGCGAGCCCGGAGCGATGCGCGAGGACCTGTCCCACGGTGAGTTCGGTTTCCCGGGCCGCCCTCAACTCCGGCCAGAGATCAGCCACCGGAGTGTGGACGGAGAGACCGGCTTTCTCGAGAGCGAGTAACAGGGTCGCGGCGGCGGGACCCTTCGTCGCCGACCAGATGGGAACGAGGGTGTTTTGGTCCCACCGCGGCGCATCC
>JABDJT010000283.1 GCA_013003335.1 Verrucomicrobiales bacterium
ATGGAGTTTGAACCCCGAAGATTCAACCCACTTTCCAATGCCAAACTCAGCTCTTCTTCCGGACGAGCCGGTAAACCAAAAGCAAAACGATTACGCCGCCGACGGACAGGCCAATGCTGCGAATATCAAAATCACCGGTGATGCCGCCCCAACCCAGTTGTCCACCAATCCAGCCTCCCAGGTATGCGCCGCCAATCCCAAGCAGGATCGTGATGATCAGCCCGCCGGGATCTTTCCCGGGCAGGAGGATTTTTCCGATGATTCCTGCAAGCAGGCCGAGGACGAGCATGTATAACCAATTCATTCTTTGTGGGGTTGGGAGTTCTTGGGCAATCCAGATTGAAACACAATCCGGATTCCCCAACGATACAAAAAACCGGGGCCTACCACTTCATCACCCGACTGAAAAACGCCCCGACCCGTTCATCCGGCGGGTTGTCAAAAATCTCTGTCGGATTCCCTTGCGCGATCACCGAACCTTCCGCCAGGAACAGCACCTCGTCCGCCGCCGCTTTCGCAAAGCCCATCTCGTGGGTGGAGAAAATGATCTTCTGGCCCGCCTCGACGAGTTCTTCGATCACGTCCAGCACCTCCGCTTTCATTTCCGGATCCAGCGCCGAGGTCGGTTCATCCAATATCAGCAAATCCGGATCATGCGCCATCGACCGCGCGAGGGCGACCCGCTGCTGCTGCCCACCGGAGAGTTCGGCCGGCCGTTTTTCCGCGTGATCGGCGAGTTGAAACCGTTCCAACCCTGACAAAGCCACTTCTTTCGCCGCCGCCGCTTCCTGTCCGTGGACGTGAATTATCGGCAGCATGATATTTTGCAGAGCCGTCAAATGCGGGAATAAATTGAAGGCCTGGAACAGGAACCCGTTTTTCCTCCGGAACGATCGAAGAGGGTCGGTTTGCTGAACCAACAGGGTTGATTCGTGAAAGATGTCGCCACGCGTCGGGGATTCCAGCCCGCCGAGCAGACGTAGCAATGTCGACTTCCCGCCGCCACTGGGCCCGATCAGAACCAGCACTTGCGTGTCATCTGCCGTCGCGAAGTCGACGCCGCGCAGCGCGATGCTTTCGCCATACAACTTATCCACGTGTTGCGCGCTAACTTTCATACTTGAACCGCGCCTCCATTTTTCGACTGAACAGGGAAATCGGCAGAGTGATGGCGAGATAGCCGATTGCCAGCGGGATCAGGCCTTCGATCGAGGCGTAGCTGTTCGCGATTGCCTCGCGGGTCTGCATGAAAAACTCGTGAACAGCGATGATGTAAAGCAGCGACGAATTCTTTACCAAATCCGCAAACAGCCCCGCCGAGGCCGGCAGCACGCGCCGGATCGCCTGCGGGATGATAACGAGCCGGTAAATCTGCGAGGTCGTCAGCCCGATCGCCCGTCCGGATTCCCACTGCGTCTTGCCGATCGACTCAATTCCCGCCCGGAAAATCTCGGACAAATAGGCCGCCGTGAAGGCCGACAGAATCACGATCCCGACCCAGAATTTGCTCTCAATTCCCATCTCGTTCGCCAGCAGGTAATAGCCGATCACGATCTGAGTGATCAGCGGCGTGCCGCGGATCAGCTCGATGTAAATCCGGGTCAGCCAGCGCGTCGGAGCGACCGGCGAAAGCTGGGCCGCCGTCAAAAAAATGCCAAGCCCCAGGCTGATCCCGAGCGCGAGAAAAGAGATCAGGAGCGTCATCCCCCAGCCTTTCGCCATGTTGTCGAAATACGGCCGGATCGCGTCAAAGTTGAAATTGTGGCTCGCCACAACCCAGATCATCGACACGAAAAACGCGAAAATCAGGAGTCCGATACCGATGCCGATCACCAGCGCCGACGTCGAAATCGAGTGGGATTTCGTGGGGGCGGAAACTTCGACTGCTGCAGAATCGGCGGACACGTTCCTTGTTTACGCGGTCCGCCGTGATTTGTCGAACATTGACCTTTCCGCCGAAATCCCGATGCTGGCGACATGAGCGAAATTTCCAAAATCGGATGGGTCGGCACGGGCGTAATGGGGCGCTGGATGTGCCAGCATTTGATCGACGCCGGGCACAGCGCAACGGTTTTCACACGGACGAAATCGAAGGCGGATCCGTTGCTTGAAGCGGGCGCAACCTGGGCCGGTTCGCCGAAAGAGGTGGCGGAAAATTCGGACGTGACGCTTTCGATTGTCGGATTTCCCGAGGACGTCCGCGATGTTTACTTGAATCCCGATTCCGGCATTCTCGCTGGCGCGAAACCGGGCAGCACGGTCGTCGACATGACGACGACCGAGCCTTCCCTCGCGCTGGAGATTTTCGAAGCGGCGAAGGCAAAAGACGTGTCCGCGATCGATGCGCCTGTTTCCGGCGGCGACGTCGGCGCGCGCGAAGCGAAGTTAGCCATTATGATCGGCGGGGAGGCGGATGCGGTCGAAACGGTCCGGCCGCTGTTCGAGGTGCTGGGGAAAAATATCGTTTACCAGGGCGAAGCCGGGGCCGGTCAGCACACCAAGATGTGCAACCAGATCGTGATCGCCGGGACGATGATCGGAGTGTGCGAATCGCTGGTCTACGGGGCAAAAGCCGGGCTGAATCTGGATAAGATGCTGACGACAATTTCGAAAGGCGCCGCCGGCTGCTGGACGCTCGACAATCTCGCTCCGCGTGTTTTGGACCGGAATTTTGACCCCGGATTTTTCGTCGAGCATTTCATCAAGGACATGGGAATCGCCCTCGCCGAAGCGAAGGCGATGGGCCTCAGCCTTCCTGGATTGGCTTTGGTGCATCAGCTGTATCTCGCTGTGGAGGCCCAGGGGAACGGAAAACTCGGCACGCACGCGCTGACGCTTGCACTGGAAAAGATGGCAGGGATTGAAACAGATTGATGAAGAAAACCGTCCTTTCCCTTGCCTGCCTGATGGTTTCATTTTCCGCGACTGCCGCGGAAAAGCCGAACGTCCTCTTCATCGCGATCGACGATTTGAATACGCGGCTGAACTGCTACGGCTTCGATCACATCCATTCGCCGGAGATCGACGCGTTGGCAAAACGGGGCGTGCGGTTCCACCGGGCGTATTGCCAGTATCCGTCCTGCGGGCCGAGCCGGGCCTCGGTTATGACCGGGCTGCGCCCGAAATCGAACGGCGTGCTACACAACCGGTTTCATTTCCGCGATTTCGTGCCGGACGCGGTCACCCTGCCGCAGCTTTTCAAGCAGAATGGCTATCACGTCGCGCGGGTCGGGAAAATTTATCACCAGGCGAATCCGACGGACATTGGCACGAGCGGGCCAGACGATCCGGCGTCCTGGCACGAGGTGGTGAATCCGCGGGGACGCGATAAAGGCGAAGAGAATCTGCTCACGGTTTACACGCCGTTTTTGCCGCTGCCGGATCAGATGTGTTTCCTGAAAGCCGACGGCGAAGATGCGGAACAGACCGACGGAAAAGTCGTCGATGAAACGATTCGGTTGCTCGAAGAAAATCGCGATCGCCCGTTTTTCATCGCCGCCGGATTGTATCGGCCCCACATCCCCTACATCGCGCCGAAGAAATATTTCGAGCTCTACGATCTGGAAAAAACGTCGCTGCCGGAAATTCCGAATGGCTATCGCGACCGCGTGCCAGAAGCCGCCCTTGCCTCGACTCCACGCTGGCCAAATTTCGACACGACTCCGCAACAGGCCCGCGAATGCATTCTCGCCTACGACGCCTGCGTGTCCTTCGTCGATGCCCAAATCGGCCGGCTGATTGACGGGCTGGACCGGCTCGGGCTGGCGGAAAACACGGTCATCGTTTTGTGGGGCGACCATGGTTATCACCTTGGCGAGCATGGTCTGTGGCGGAAAAATTCGCTCTTCGAGGAATCGATGCGTGCCCCCCTGATCGTCGTCGCGCCCGGCGTTGCGAAAGCGGGCGGCGTCTGCAAAACGCCCGTCGAGTTTGTGGATATCTATCCGACCATCGCCGATCTGGCTGGTTTGAATTCCGCCGCCCCGAAAAATCTGGAAGGTGTCAGCCTGCGGCCGGTATTGGAAAACCCGAAAGCGGAGTGGAACCGCCCCGCCTTTTCGGAAGTGCATTTTCGGGAGGTGTCAGGGCGGGCTGTCCGGACGGTCGGCTGGCGCTGCGTCGAGTGGGGCGAAGCGGGAGCGAAGGGGATTGAACTGTACGATCAGGAAAATGATCCCCAGGAAATGAAGAACCTGGCGGCCGATCCGAAGCATGCCCAAACATTGGCAGGGTTGCGGAAGTTGATCCGGGACGAGTGGGCATCGGATTGATTTCGCGTGGAATCACGGAACAAACGGCAGTAATGTTGCCTCATGTCCGATGCCGCCGCCGAGAAGCCGGATGAAGAGGGAGAGGAGAAGTCCAATCCCGCTGATTCTGAAGAGGAGAAGCCACAGCCGACGCTCCTGAGCCAGATTTCCGGTCTCGGTGCCTTGCTCCTGGTTTTCGGAATTCTGTATTTGATTGCCACATTTCTGCCCGGGCTGACCGAACAGGCAGTCGATGGCGTGAAAGGTTCGATTGGCGATGCGAAGGAAGAGGAGAATCTCCCGTCGGAAGCGACCGGGGATCCGCCCGGTTCACCATCCGTCATCCATCCCGTGCAGTCTCAATGGCCGATTCCGGAAACCGCTTTTCGCGAAGACATCGTGAAACAACTCGGCGGTCCCGGGCGGGCGGAAATTCTGCATATCGCTCTTTCGAAATCCGGCGACAAGGTCAACGCGGCGTTGAAACTGACGGCTGAATCCGGCGAAGCCCGCGAGGTCGAAATCCTGCTCGAACAAGACGAATTCGGCAGCTTCGTAACCGGCGCCGATTCTGCGCTCGACACCCCAATCAAGATTTGGAAACAGTAGATTCCATTCCAGTTCCCGATGCGCTCGACCAGCCGGTCGATCGCTTTATCCGCTTTCTCGCGACCGAGCGCGGGCTGTCGGAAAACTACCAGGTCAATGTCCGTCGTGCCCTCGACCGGCTTGCGGCCTGGATTGCAAAAAACCGGCCGGGCACGCGCGATTGGAACGGCGTGGAGTTGAGCGACCTGACAGATTTTCTCGCTCACCGAAAGAAAGCGGGCCTCGTCGCTGCCAGTCTCCGGTTCGAATTGATCGCTCAGAAAATCTTTTTCCGGCATCTCGCCGGTCGTGGGGACATTTCAAGAGACGTGGCCGACTTGCTCGATTCTCCCCGGATCGAAAAATACCTGCCCGAAACGCTCAACGAACCGGCCGTTGAAAAACTGATTGAATCGATCGATACCGGCCAACTGCTCGGCAAACGCGATCTCGCGATCATTGAACTGCTCTACGCCAGCGGCTTGCGTGTCTCCGAGCTGACTGGCGCGCGGCTGGAAAACCTGTCCCTCGAAGACGGTGTCATCCGCGTCACCGGGAAAGGCAACAAGACGCGGCTCGTCCCCGTTGGAAAATCCGCACGTGCAGCCGTCGAAGATTACCTGGAATTCGAGCGCCCGGAACTCGTGAAGCCGAAAACGAGTAGCGAGCTGTTTCTATCCGTCCGCGGGCAGAAATTGAGCACGACCCGGATTTGGCAAATTGTGAAAACTCGCGCCAGGCTCGCCAGTCTCGACGAAAATGTGTATCCGCACCTGCTTCGCCATTCATTTGCAACGCATCTGCTCGGAAACGGGGCCGACCTCCGCGTGATCCAGGAATTGCTCGGCCACGCCGACATTTCCACGACTCAGATTTACACGCACGTCGATCAAAAACACCTCCGCAACGTGCATCGGAAATTTCATCCTCGGGGCTGAAGTTTCCTAACCGATCACTAATTTGATCGCCATCGCGATCAGTGCCACGTAGAGCACGCCACGGATAAAACCTTCCCCCCGCGAAATTGTGAGGTGGGAGCCGATCCAGCCGCCAAGGGAATTCCCCACCGCCAGCACGAGGCCGGGGATCCACCACACTTTTCCGGCAACGAGAAACACGATCAGCGCGGCGACGGTAAATACGCCGACGACAAATACCTTGTGCATGTTTACCCGCACCAGATCGAGCCCGAGCACGCCGTGAAGGGCGGCCATGAGCAGAAAACCGACTCCGGCCTGGATGAATCCGCCGTAAAAGCCGACTCCGAAAATGCAGAGATGCCCGA
This sequence comes from Verrucomicrobiales bacterium, assembly GCA_013003335.1. Lineage (GTDB taxonomy): Bacteria > Verrucomicrobiota > Verrucomicrobiia > Verrucomicrobiales > DEV007 > JABDJT01. The sequence goes on from JABDJT010000283.1 coordinate 6,124, forward strand.
CGATGATCCGCGCTCCGGAAGGTTTCGATTCCTCCTCCGGCTTCCCCTCCGATGTCGCCTTTTTCCGGCCTTTCAGCGCCATCCAGATCACTACCCCAATCATTACGCCAGCGAGAATCTTGTTGAACAGGTCGCCCCGAATCACCGCTCCGCACCACGCGCCGACGATGGCGCCCGGAAGCGCAGCGAGCCCGAGGGACAGGCTGAGGCGGAAATCGGAAAATCCCTTTTTCCGGAAGGCGGAAACCGCCGTGATATTTTGCGCGAGAATCGCAACACGGTTCGTCCCGTTCGCGACCGCCTCCGGCATGCCCATGAGGATCATCGCCGGCAGGGTCAGCAGCGATCCGCCGCCGGCGATCACGTTCAGCGTCCCGGCGAGAATGCCGAGCAGCGCGAGAAGGATCAGTTGCCAGGGTTCCATGGAAAAAACGAATCAACAGGGTTCGTTCGATGAACATACCCTGTTGGATCGGATTGCCCCTTGCGCCATCGTGTCCGAACCGCAAGTTATTCGGCCTCCATGAAATCGAACTTTTTCGCCTGCCTGCTCGCTGCATTTTCCTCCACCGTCGTCGGCCAGTACAAACCGGTCAATGCGCAGCCGCCGGAACCGATGCGCGAATTTCGCGGAGCCTGGGTGGCGACGGTTCACAACATCAACTGGCCTTCAAAAGCCGGCCTTCCGCCGTCCCAACAGCGGGCTGAGTTGATCAAAATTTTCGATCTCGCGGCAGCGACCGGATTGAACGGAATCATTTTCCAAGTACGGCCGGAGGGCGACGCGCTCTATCGCTCCGAAATCGAGCCGTGGTCCTACTGGCTGACCGGGCAGATGGGGCAGGGGCCGGCCGACGGGTATGACCCGCTTGAATTCGCCATCGAAGAAGCCCACAAGCGCGGTCTCGAACTGCATGCCTGGTTCAATCCGTTTCGAGCGCGCGCCACGAATCGCACCACTGCTTCCCGCACGCACATGAGTAAGACGAACCCGGAATGGATGCTGCCGAGCGGCACCCAGATGTGGGCGAACCCGGGCATCCGCGCGGTGCAGGACCGCGCCATCGCCGTGATGACCGACGTGACGCGCCGGTATGATGTCGACGGGATTCATATCGACGATTATTTTTATCCCTACCCGAAGAAGCAGGGCAAGCGGATGGTCCCGCAATTCGATGACTCGGCAACTTACGCGGCGTATCGGCAGGCGGGCGGGCGTTTAAAAATCGAGGATTGGCGGCGTGCGGAAATCGACGGGTTCATCCAGCGGCTCTACGCCTCGATCAAGCAGACAAACCGCGAGGTGAAATTCGGCATCAGCCCGTTCGGAATCTGGCGGCCGCGCCACCCGATCACAATCGAGGCTGACCTGGATTCGTTCGCACACATCTCGGCAGATTCGAAAAAGTGGCTGCAGAACGGCTGGCTCGACTACTTTTCGCCGCAGCTCTACTGGCGGATCGACGACAAGCCGCACAGCTTTTTGACGCTGACGAAATGGTGGGAAAGCCAGAATAATGCCGGCCGCCATCTTTGGCCGGGAACGGCGTCCGACCGTATCGCAGCCGAGTCTGCCCGCACCGCAAAAGAAGCCGCCGGGCAAATCGAGATCGCCCGCCAGCACGGCGCGAACAAATTCGGTTCCGGCCACATTCACTGGAGTTTCGGCGCCATCGCAAAAAATTCCGAAGGCCTGCGCGACGTGCTCGCATCCGTTTACGAAACGCCTGCGATCCCGCCCGCGACGCCGTGGCTGGCCTCACCGACTCCGCCGTCCGGTCCGCAGGTGCAAATCGAGGCGAAAGGTTCCGGCCTGAACCTGAATTTTAAGCCGAGCCCCGATGCTCGCTGGCGTCTGATCCAATACCGGGAAAAATCCGGCGGAGCCTGGCGGCAGTTGCGGTTGCAGCCTGCCGAAGCGGAAACCGTTTCCCTGAAAAGCGCGCCGGCTGTGATCGCGGTCCGGAACGTAGACCGAACAGGCCGATTGTCTGCTCCGACCGTGCTGGGGCGGTGAAACGAACGAACCGGTCAGCCACGCTGGCGCTGCCGGATATCGATCAGGTCTTTCATGACGTGATCGATTTTGCCGCTCCACTCGGACGTGCCGAAGGCGTCGTGGAGGGTGCGGTAGAGCGCGTACAATTCCTCGTAAACCGCCTGGTTTTCCGGGATCGGTTCGTACACGTGGTCGCGCATTTGGCAGCAGTCGGACTGGGCCTCTTCGATCGTGATCTGGCCGCTGCTGGCGGCGCCGAAAATGGCGGCACCGAGGGCGCAGGTTTGATCGCTTGCCGCAACCTTGAGTGGTTTGCCGATGACGTCGGCGTAAATCTGCATCAGCGTTGCATTTTTCACGGCGAGGCCGCCGGTGTTGACGACTTCGTCGACGCGGACTCCGTATTCTTCCATCCGCTTGATGATCGTCAGTGCGCCAAAGGCGGTAGCCTCGATGAGGGCGCGATAGATTTCGTGGGCCTTGGTGTGAAGCGTTTGGCCGAGCAGCAATCCTGATAAACGCACATCAGTCAGGATGGTGCGGTTCCCGTTGTTCCAGTCCAGCGCCATCAGGCCCGTCGCACCGGGCTTTTGGCCGGACATGGCTTTTTCCATGTTGATAAATTTTTCGTCAACCGATGCGCCGTAGCTGTCCGGCACGAGGTTGTGGACGAACCACAGGAAAATGTCGCCGACCGCGCTTTGCCCAGCCTCGATTCCGAAATGCCCCGGCAGCACGGAGCCATCGACAATTCCGCAAACGCCGGGCACGTCGGCGAGGTCTTTCGTGTTCGGCGCGACTGTGATGTCGCAGGTGCTGGTGCCGAGAATTTTTGTGAGGGTTCCTTCTTTCACGCCGGAGCCGACCGCGCCCATGTGCGCATCGAACGCGCCGACGGCCACGGCTGTGCCTTCCGCAAGGCCAAGCTTTTCAGCCCATTCCTGGGTCAGGCCGCCCGCTTTCACATCGGCAGGCACGGCTTTGTCGTAAAGCCGGTCGCGCAGATCAGCGAGGGCTGGATCGAGCGCGGCGAGGAATTCCTTGTCCGGCAAACCGCCCCATTCTTCGCAATACATCGCCTTGTGACCGGCGGAGCAGATGCCGCAAGCCATCTCGTTCGGCTTGTCGGTGCCGGTCAAAACGGCGGGCAGCCAGTCGCAGTGTTCCACCCATGAATGCGCGGCGTCGAACACTTCGGGTGCGGCATTTTTGCAGCGCCAGATCTTGCTCCACCACCATTCGGATGAATAGGTGCCCCCGCATTTTGCCAAGAACTGCGGTCGCATTTCGGCAGCGATCTCGGTGATTTTTTCCGCTTCGGCATGGCCGGTGTGATCTTTCCACAGCCAGACGTGAGCCGCGAGGTTGTCGGAAAATTCGGGCGTCAGCGCGAGCGGCGTGCCGTCCGCATTCACCGGAATGGGCGTGGAACCGGTCGTATCGACGCCGATTCCAAGCACGTCGGCCGGATTAAATTCGGGCCGTTTTTCTTTTGCCTGGGCCAGCGCGCCGGTGATGATTTCAACGAGGCCATCGAGGTAATCCTGCGGATTTTGCCGGGCCACGTTCGGGTCGGCGGGGTCGGTTAAAATGCCGAGCTCGCCTGACGGATAGGGAAACACGACCGATCCGAGTTCGTCCCCGGAATCGAGATCGACAAGCAGCGAACGGCAGGAATTGGTCCCGTAATCGAGACCGATGGCGTAACGACTCATGCCGGAGGGTATAGGCGAAAACGCCCCGCCACGCAAGCAGACCGGATGCGTGAGTTAACCTTTTGCCGGATCGGCTGTTCGAAGGCGTTCCGCGATTTCCGCCGGAGCGGGACGGACCCGGTAGTTCTCTGTCGGATCGACGAAAACGACCGTCCCGTCTTTTTTTAATGCGACCACGGCAGGCCGCGTGATGTCTGATCCATCCATCGGATTTCCGCCTTCATGCCGCAGCCCGAAGGCATCGGCCAATTTGCCCTCAGCATCGCTGAGAAACGCAAACTCCGCTTTGGTCTTTTCTTTTCCCGCCGCGAGATCCTCCGGTTTTTCGGCCGAAACGGCCGCGAGTTTGAAATTCAAATCGCCGAACAAATTCTGATTTTGGGAGAACTGAACCAGTTCCTGCAGGCAGTACGGTCACCAGTGGCCGCGGTAAAAAATCAACACCACTCCGTCCGAATCCCCCGCCACGTTTGCAAGCGTGGTCGCTTCGCCAGTCGAATTTTTCAGGGCGGCTTCCATGATTCTCGGTGCGGTTTCTCCCGATGCGACGGGTGCCTCGTATTCCCCGTAGTTCGAATAACTCAGCGTCCACCACACGAAAAACCCGGCCATTACCCAGCCGCCGAGATTCAGGAGCAGCCGCCAGATCGTGAATTTCTGAAAAATCAGTCGGCCCAGGAAAACGAGCCCGACCGCGATGATCACGAAATGGACGATCGGGTAGCGCTGGTAGATGCCCATGCCGGTCGCGAGGATGATGTAGATGATCATCGAGAGCGGGATGAGGAGGAATGCGGCGAAGGCTTTCATAAAAGGATGAGCGGTCGACGTTAGTAGAGCCGAAGGTCCGGCAAAGGAAAACGAATCAACAGGGTCAGTTTGGCGAATGAACCCTGTTCGTTCGAAATCACCACGTCACTTGATAGGTCACGTCCCACTTGATTTTGCCGGCGCCGCGGCACGGCGGGCAGTCCATTTTTCCATCCGGCGCACGCTGCCCGACGGGCAGTGTCGACTGGACACGCTGGAAGCCACCGCAGTTCTTGCAGCGGCGTTCTTCCAGCCGCTTCACTTCGTAGATTTCGCCGTTTTTAACCGCTTCGAGAAAAATTTCCTTCGAGAAGGTTTTGGCCTGGGCCAGTTTTTCGCGGGAAATGCTGGCGCGGTATTTTGGCAGGGTGCGAACTTCGGTGACGCGCTTTCGCTTCATTTTTCCGCCGCCGCCACCGGACGGTGAAGGCGCGGGCGCTGCTCCGCCGCCGGTGTCGATCGGGATTCCAAAAAAGGTTGGCACGCCGCTCGTATCCGCTTTTTCGAGAGATGGTCTTGAGCCGCTGGATTTGGCCTGTTCGATCACGATGCGGGTGACCTCGGTTTTGTACTCGCCGTTGGACTCGATTTTCAGCGGGGGAGTCAGATCGCCGGGCTTGTAAATTGTGTCGGTGTCGATGGAAAACACGCTGGGGCTGCCGTCGTATGCCGCCAGATACATCGGATCGCCGGCATCTCTTTCGCTCATCACTTTTAAAATCCGCACCTGCGAACCGGAGAAGGCTTCCTTTGCATCCTGAAATTTCCGGGCCGCTTCGGCGTTGTAAACTTTTCCGATCTCATTGTAGAGATGCAGGAGAAGTTCGCGCGTTTCCGCGGCATTTGGACGTCCGACGTTGCTGACGCGAAAGATTTCCGTAGTCGGGGTAGACGAGGCTTGCTCCTGACCGACGGAGGGGAAGTGGGAAAACCAGACCAGTCCGGAAACAGCGAGCAGGGGCAGAACAAAACGGAGATCAGACAGATTCGGTTTCATGGCGGAAGTGAATCAGACTAAGCCGGATTTCCCACCCTGTCACGGTCACCCATTCTCTTTTTCGGGCGCTTTCTTGTCGTCCTCCGGCGGGCCCATCCACGGCATGATGAGCGAGCCGACCCAGGAAATGCCGGTAAAAACTCCCTCGATGTAGGCCGCGCTCGCCGCGTTCATGACCCGTTCGATTCCGAGCCTCTCATCGATTCCCCGCCACGGTTTCAGCTTCGCCAAAACGACCTTCGCCCTCATCGAGGCGTCCATCTCGGTGGGGACCGTGATCAAATTACACAGCGCCAGGATTGGCCATCCGATGGCCAAAATTGAACCGCCGATTTTTCCGGCACCGATCGCAAGAAACACGGCACCGACAGCCACCATCGGCAGGCTCAAATACATCGTCGCGCGGATCGCTGAGACCCGCCAGAACAACGGACGGAAATTATCCTTGTGCTGCAGGGCGTGCCCCGCTTCGTGGGCGGCCACGCCGATCGCCGTGAAGGTCGAGCCGTTGAAATGCTGCGGGGCGAGTTTCAGGATTTTCTTGTCCGGGTTGTAAAAATCGGGGAGCAAACCGTGCCCGCGGACAACCTTCACATCGCCCATGCCGTTTTCGCGCAGCATCCGCTCCGCGACCTCCGAACCGGTGATGCCGAGTTTCACAATGTTCTTCAACTCCTCGTCGTACACTTTGCGATAGCGGCTGCGCCCCCACATCGTGAGAGCCAGCGTGAGCGCGAAAATGCCAAGAAACGCAAAGTGCATATCAATCGAACCTTTGCATCGGCGGCGGAAACCGGCAACTTTCCTCTCATGATGAAAAATTCACGAACACGTTCCCTGATTTGCGCTACCGCCCTCGCGTTTGCTGCCCTCACTGGTTGTGCTGACGAAAAAGACGGTCCGGTTAAAAACCTGACCGCGAAGGAAATCGCGGCAGAATTGAAAAAAGACGGCGGAGACAAGATTGTGATTCTCGATGTCCGGACGCCGGGGGAATTCGCCGACGGGCACCTGGCCGGCGCGGAAAATATCGATTTTTCGGCGGACGGATTCGAGGAAAAAGTGGGCAAACTCGATCGCGATAAAACCTACGTTGTTCATTGCCGGAGTGGCAATCGAAGCGGGCGCTCGATGAAGGTATTCAAAGAATTGAAATTCAAATCGATCCTGCACATGAGCGACGGATTTCTCGGCTGGCAGGAGGCTGGCGAAAAGATCGAAAAATAAAAAAACGAATCAACAGGGTCTGTTTTGCGAACGGACCCTGTTCGATCGTGGAATAAGGCCCGCATCTGCGGGCGTGACTTTGACCGTGGGTCAGGGCAAAAATCAGGCATGACTCGATTTTTCCCAGGTGTCGCAACATTTCTCGCCACGCTCCCGTTTCTGCCTGCGCAGGACGGCACGGACTGGAAGCTGCAGCCGCTGAAATACAACAACCCCGGACTGGTCGTTGATCTCGGGGTCGGGCTCTGGGCGTGGCCGATGCCGATGGATTACGACGGCGACGGTGATTTTGATCTGCTGGTGGCCTGCCCGGACAAGCCGTCCAACGGCGTCTATTTTTTCGAAAACACGAGCGACGATCCGAAGGTGAAAATGCCGGTTTTCAAAGCGGGTGTACACATCGGGAAAACAACGCACAATTTCCAGGTCAGCTATGTCGACGGCGAACCGCGCATTTTAAAGCCGGGCTTCGAATTTCCGCGGGGTGAGGACGGGAAATTCAATTTCGACAAGCCGAAGAAGATTTATCCGACGACGAGGATTCACGACAAGAACACGCGCGGGAACATGTGGCGATACGTCGATTACGATGGCGACGGCGATCACGATCTGATCGTCGGGGCGGGTGACTGGACCGATTACGTGTGGGATCACGCCTATGACAGCCACGGCCGCTGGCGCAACGGTCCGCTCCACGGCTACGTCTATTTTGTCGAGAACGAAGGCAGCGACGCCGAGCCGAAATACTCGAACAAACGCACCAAAATCGAAGCCGGCGGCGGTGTGATCGACGTTTACGGTTGGCCCTGTCCGAATTTCGCGGATTTCGATGGCGATGGCGATTTGGATTTGATCTGCGGCGAGTTTCTCGATGGATTCACGTATTTTGAAAACATCGGAACGCGCACCGAACCGGAATACGCTGCCGGTGAAAAACTGAACGCGACTGATGGCGAGCCGCTGGTGATGGATTTGCAGATGATCACGCCGACGGTGTTTGATTGGGATGGCGACGGCGACTTCGATTTGATCGTGGGGGATGAGGATGGACGGGTGGCGTTGGTGGAGAATTTGGGAGGTAGGAAAAATGCCGGAGCGCCGGAGTTTGCTCAGCCGGTATACTTTCAGGAGGAAGCTGACACCTTAAAATTCGGCGCGCTGGCGACGCCGTTCGCGTATGATTGGGACGCCGATGGGGATGAAGATATTTTGTGCGGAAACACGGCGGGGTATATTGGGCTGTTCGAGAATTTGGGCGACGGGAAGTGGGACAAAGTTCGACTTCTTGGTGCCGAGGGAAAAGAGCCCTTCCGGATTCTCGCAGGTCCGTCAGGTTCGATCCAAGGTCCATGCGAGGCGAAGTGGGGATACACCACGCTGAGCGTGGCAGACTGGGATGCGGACGGGAACCCGGATTTGTTGGTGAACGGCATCTGGGGTGAGCTGCACCGCTTGGAAAAAAGTTCAGGTCAGAGTGTGAATTCACCCGACAAAAGACTCGAGGCTGAAGTGAACCAACGCAGAGGCCGGCTTATGGCTTCAAGCCTCACACTCGAGCCGCAAACCAATCCCGAATGGTTCTGGTGGAACAAAACGAACTCCGAGCCCACCACCCAATGGCGCACGACGCCTGTTGCGACTGACTGGAACGGCGATGACTCGATGGATATCGTCGGATTGGATCGGGATGGATTTCTCTCGCTCCGCGAACAGTTGGGCGACGGCCCCGAACGCATTTTCCTCGACGAAGACTACCGGCCCATCCAGCTCGCCCGGCAATCCGCGGGGCGTTCAGGGCGGCACAAACTCGCGGTCGTCGACTGGGATGGCGACGGGCGGCTCGACATTTTGACGAACTCCGAAAACGCGACGTTTTGGCGAAATTGCAAGGACGGCGACAAACCCGGCACGGTCATTCTGAAAAAGATCGGCAACCTCGCGAAGCGAAATGTGTCCGGCCACACGAGCAGCCCGGCGGCGTGCGATTTCGATAAAAACGGAAAACCGGACTTGCTGGTCGGCTCAGAAAATGGCCGGATTTATTTCATCAAGCACGAAGACACCACGCAGTTTACCGCTGAACAAATCGAAGCGCGGCCGCCGAAAAAAATACCGCCAACGCGTTTTCCCGGCCTCGTGAAAGAGGAATTCGTTTTTACGAAAGCGAAATTTCCGCAGTGCCACGCCTCGACGATTTGCGAGACTTCGCGTGGACTCGTCTGTGCGTGGTTTGGCGGGACGAAGGAAAAACACGACGACGTCGGGATCTGGGTCAGTTATCACGACGGCGGCGGGTGGTCGGCCCCGAAAGAGTGGGCCAACGGCGTCCAGCACGCGGGTCTGCGCTACCCGACCTGGAATCCCGTCCTGTTTCAGCCGCCCGGCGATGCACCGACGATGCTGTTTTTCAAATGCGGCCCGAATCCCCGCGAGTGGTGGGGCGAAGTGATGGTCAGCTACGATCGCGGCCGCAGCTTCCGCGATCGGCGTCGGCTGCCTGCCACGCTCGATGGCCCGGTGCGCTGCAAACCGATCCTGATCGATGGCGGGAACACGCTGCTCTCCGGCAGTTCCACCGAGTACGACGGCTGGACGGTTCATTTTGAAAAAGCCACGCTCGCCGACGGCGAAATCACCGCCGACACAAAATGGAAACGGATTGGCCCGATCAACCAAAAGGACGAGTTCAATGCGATCCAACCCACGTTTTTGCAGCACAAAGATGGCCGACTCCAGGTGCTGTGCCGGACGCAGGAGAGCGTCATCTCGACAAGCTTTTCCGACGATAACGGCGAGACCTGGTCAAAAATGGAGGCCATCGACCTGCCGAACCCGAACGCCGGGGTCGATGTGGTGACGTTGAAAGACGACGGGCGGTTTTTGATGATCTACAACCACCTTGGCTCCGGTAAAACTGGTTGGGGACGTCGCGGCATGCTGAATCTGGCGATCTCCGAAGACGGCCTGACCTGGAAAAAAGTTGTCGCGCTCGAGAAAGAGGAGAAAGCCGAATTCTCCTACCCGGCCATCATTCAGTCCGACGATGGTCTCGTTCACCTGACCTACACCTGGAAGCGCCAACGCATCAAGCATGTCGTGGTGGACCCGGCGGAATTGCCGGTGGGAGAGGTCCTGACGAAGGGCAATTGGCCGGAGTAAGAACGTAGCCGCCTTCGCGTGAAGGTGGCCATTTGCTTCAACTCACGCACTTGCGATCGCGGCTATTTTCATTGCTGCAGACTTGCCCCCACCCTGATTTTCTGATGTCGTTTCGGGCACATGTCTTCACCCGCTGAAATGTCCCCGATGCGGCGCTGGATTTCGCTTGCGATCTGTCTCGCGGTCGGAGCAGCGATCTGGTTTTCGCCCGTGCCGGAAGGGGTGACGGAAAACGGTTGGCACGTGCTGGCGGTGTTCGTGGCAACAATTCTGAGCTTCATTCTTCGGCCGTATCCGATGGGCACGATGGTTCTCACCGGCATCCTGATTCTCGTGCTGACGCACTCATTCGTCGATGAGACGTCGGAGAAGCCATCGAAAGAAGCACTCGCCTACGCGCTCGCGAAATCGTACGGCGACACCACGGTCTGGCTCGTGGTGGCCGCGTTTTTGATATCCGGGGCAGTGATTCAGACCGGTTTCGGGAAACGGATCGCACTGGTGTTGATCCGCTTGCTCGGTCGAACAAAGCTCGGCCTGGCCTGGGGAATCGGCGCGGCGGAACTTGTCCTCGGCCCCTTCGTTCCGTCCAACACCGCCCGCGGCGGCGGTATTGTCGCTCCGATTGTCGACTCGCTCTGCCGGACTCTGGCAAATAACGATGAGGGAAAACGACGCAATTCCGTCAGCTCCTTTTTGATCCTGACCGGCGCACACGCGAACTTGATCACCGCAGCGATGTTTCTCACCGGCATGGCGGCGAACCCGATCGTTTCAAAAGCAGCAGATGAAGTCGCCGACGTAAATTTCGATTTCGTGACCTGGTTGTCCGGGTCGATTGTTCCCGGCCTGATTGGCCTGTTTCTGCTTCCCGTTTTTCTGCGAATGTTAGTCAAGCCTTCCGGCATCGATGTCGGTGCGGCCCGGGGAAAAGCCTCAGACGAACTCGATGCGATGGGCAAAATGACGCGGAATGAATGGATTTTGCTCGGCGTTTTTGTGCTGATGTTAAGCCTGTGGTGCACGGCGAGACTGCACGGAATTCACACAACGGTCGTCGCGCTCGGCGGCGTAGTGATCATCCTCCTGACCGGCGTGCAGAACTGGAAAGATATGGCGAAAAATCACGCAGCCTGGGACGCGATGATTTGGCTCGGGGGACTCGTCATGATGGCCGTTGCCCTGCGCGAATTCGGCGTGATTACCTGGTTCGCCGAAAACGCGAAGGGCTGGGTTGGTGAATTCAATCCGCTCACCGCCACGCTCGCCCTGGCCTTGATCTATTTTTTCTCGATGTACGCATTCTCCATGCTGACCGGTCACATCAACGCCATGGTTGCTGCCTTCATCGCTGTAGCTGTCGGCGTGGGAGCACCGCCGCTGTTGATCGTGGCCCTGCTCGCCTATTTTTCGAATCTCTGCGGTTCGCTGACCCACTACTCCACCGGCCCAGTCGTGATCTATTTCGGAATGGGCTATATTGAAGCCCCGCGCTGGCTCAAGATCGGGTTCCTTGTATCCCTGTTTCATCTTGTCATCTGGCTCGGGATTGGCCTGCCGTATTGGAAACTTTTAGGGTGGTGGTAAATCCGAAATCACAAACCAACAGGGTCTGTTCTCCGAACCTACCCTGTAAGTTTGTTTCACCCCAAAATTCTATGAAGCATCTTTTCTCCCTGATTTCTCTTTTCTGGATTCCTGGTTTTCTTTTTTGCCAGGACGCCGGGCCAAATCCTGTCGTCATCACCCTCGGCGATTCGATCACGAAAGGCGCGCGACCGGGCGTGACGAATGAGCAAACTTTTACTTCGATCCTCGAAAAGGAATTCGGCGTCCGGTTTCAGAATGTCGGCATCGGCGGCGAACGGACGGACCAGGCGTTGAAGCGTCTTGACAAAGTGATCGCCCTCAAACCGCGCATCGTCACGGTGATGTACGGCACGAACGACAGCTACATCGACCAGGGCAAAACGACGAACCGGATCACAGTCGAGGCCTACCGGAAGAATCTGACGGAGATCGTTGAGCGGCTTTTGCTGGCCGGAGTCGAACCGGTTTTGATGACCGAACCGCGCTGGGCCGCGGACGCGAAACCGAACGGCAACGGCGAGAATCCGAACGTCGCGCTGCAGCCCTACATCCAGGCTTGCCGGGAGGTCGCAAAAGAAAACGATGTCCGGCTCGTGGATCACCATTTGCATTGGGCTGCAGCGCAGGAGAAAAACCAGAACCTGCGCGAATGGACCACGGACGGCTGCCATCCGAATGCGAAAGGCCACGAAATTCTCGCTGTCCTGATGCGGCCGGAGTTGATGAAAATGCTGCAGATTCCGGTGAAGCCGGTGCCGATTTCGATTGAACTCGAAACGGTGATGAAACGCGAAAATCCGCAGGACAAATCGCTTTGGTTTCACCCGCGTGTCGCGGCCATTCCGGGCGATCCGCCGGAGGTGGTGATGACGGTGCAGAAACATCTCGGCGCATCGGATCACTACTCCGGCATGAGCATCATGCGGACGAAAGACCTCGGCAAAACCTGGACTGGTCCGGATTTGCAGCCGGAACTGGACTGGATCAAAGAGACGGGAAATGACGCGGTCGATATCGCCGTGGCCGACGTCACGCCCGGATTTCACCCGAAAACCGGACGTGTCATCGCGATCGGTGCACAGGTTCGATACAGCCCGGCCGGGAAGCAGCTGGAAGACAAGCCCCGGTCGCATCAGACGGCGTATGCGGTTGCCAAGCCGGACGGATCCTGGCTGCCGTGGAGGCGGATTAAAATGCCGGAGGGCGACGAATTCAACTTCGCGCGAAGTGCCTGCGCCCAGTGGATCGCGGAAGAGGACGGCACTGTGCTGCTGCCGTTTTACATCGGCACGGGGACTAAAGCGCCGTTTTCCACAACGATCGTCCGCTGCTCATTCGACGGCACGGAGTTGAAATATCTCGAGCACGGCGAAATCCTGCGCCTGAATGTGAAGCGCGGACTTTACGAGCCGTCTCTCATCAAATATCGGGGCCTGTATTTTCTGACAATGCGGAACGATCTCGCGGCTTACGTATCGGTTTCCGGTGACGGCCTGAATTTCCGACCGCCGAAGGCGTGGACTTTCGACGATGGCAGCGAGCTGGGTAGCTACAACACACAGGCCCATTGGCTCGTTGCAGGCAACGGATTGTTTCTCACCTACACCCGTCGCGGCGCGAACAACGACCACGTCATCCGTCACCGCGCCCCGCTTTTCATTGCACAAGTCGATCCGGAAAACCTGCATGTGATTCGCGCCACGGAGAAAATTCTCGTGCCGGAACGCGGCGCGACTCTGGGTAATTTCGGCGTCGCAAAAATCACGGAACACGAATCGTGGGTGACGGTCGGGGAGGGCAACATCAAGGCCGAAGCCATCAAACGCGGTGCGGATGGCAGCCTGTTTTTGGCGCGGGTGAAAACGGGAAATCAGTGAGCCGCGCGTGGCCTTCAACTTGCCACGACATCGCAAATACGCTCCGATGCGTCCGGAATCGCCAGCTTTTCCATTTTCGCGCACATGTCGGCGAGCCTTTTATCGTCGGTGATCAGGGCGGTGAGTTTTTCCGCGAAATTCGCTTCGTCGAGTTCGTCTTGCGGCCACAGTTCGGCGGCGCCGGGTTCGGAAAAAATCTCGGCGTTTCGCGTTTGGTGGTCGTCAGCGGCGAAAGGGTAGGGGATCAAAATCGAGGGGATGCCGTAGTGCGCGAGCTCGGTCAGGGTCGAGGCACCGGACCGACAAACGGCGAGATCAGCGGCGGCGTACGCGAATTGGATGTCGCTGCAAAAATCGACGACCTTGCCTGCTTCCGGCGGTTTCCCGAAGGC
>JABDJT010000302.1 GCA_013003335.1 Verrucomicrobiales bacterium
CCTATGTCCCCAGCCAAACGGATGACCCGGCCAAAATCGATTGGCGCGAGGCGTCCCGGAATTCCAAGGCCGGCCGGATGATTCTCAGCTCCGGCCCGTATCTCGAGGTCGAAACCGAAAGCGGCATCATCGCCGGCGGTCATGATCGCGTTTCCGGCAATCTGAATCTGAAGGTCAAAGTCCAGTGCACCGACTGGATCGATGTTGATCGCGTTCAGGTCCTGGTGAACGGCCGCCAACTTCCCGAGTACAATTTCACCCGCGAGAAACACGCCGACATGTTTGGCGACGGTGTAGTGAAATTCGATCACGTGCTTCCCATTTCGCTGAGCGAAGACGCACACATCATTGTCGTCGCCACGGGAGAAAACCACACGCTGAAAACCGGCTTCGGGAGCAGCCGCCAAAGCAGTATCAAGCCTTCAGCCTACAACAACCCCATCTTCGTCGACGTCGATGGCGGCGGATTCGAGCCGAATTACGACACCCTTGGATTTCCGCTTCCCACCCACAAACTGAGCGTCGAGCGCGTTCAGGGATTGCTGGGGAATTAAGGATAAAACGAACCAACAGGGTTTGTTCACCCAACAGACCCTGTTCATTCGAAAATGGCCGGCCCCCGCTCTTTCGAAGTTATCGTCCTGGGAACGGGCGGGATGGGAAGCGCGGCAGCGTATCACCTGGCAAAAAACGGGCACAGGGTGCTGGGACTGGACCGGTTTCCCGGCGGGCACAACCGGGGCAGTTCTCACGGGGAAACACGAATCATCCGCAAGGCCTATTTCGAGCACCCCGATTATGTTCCGCTTCTGCAGCGGGCCTACGGATTGTGGTCAGACCTGGAATCGGAGACCGGGCAGCAACTCTATTTTGAAACGGGCCTGATCGAGATCGGTCCGCCGGATGGAATCGTCGTGCCGGGCGTCATTCGCGCAGCGAAGCAACACGGATTACCCCTGGAAAAAATCGAGCGGACCGATTTTCCGAACCGGTTTCCCTCAATGCGACTCCCGGAAAATCACCTCGCCGTTTTTGAAAAGGAAGCCGGATTCCTGCGCGTAGAAGACTGCGTTCGGGCGCACCTGGATCTCGCCCAACGCCATGGGGCGGAATTTGAATTTGATGCTGCCGTGACCGGTTGGTCGGCAGACGAGTCAGGTGTGACGGTCAAAACGGAAAAGGGCGAAGAGTTTCGAGGTGACGCATTGATCGTCACGACTGGAGCGTGGTCGGCCCCGATGATGGCGGAACTGGGTATGCCGCTCCGAATCGTTCGGGCGCATTTGCATTGGTTCGAATGCGGGCAACAGAATTCCATGGAAGCCGGGTGCCCCTGCTTCTTCTACGAAACGGAAAATTCCGGCGGAGCGTTTTATGGATTTCCCGCGATTGATGACCTCGGCTTGAAAGTCGCCGAGCACGACGGCCGGACGGAAATTTTTCACGATCCCCTGGAAGACCCCGACACGCCGGAGTCGGAGGATTCGGCGCGTGTTCGCGATTTTGTGGATGCGCATTTTTCGGACGTCCACACGAATCGCCGAACCCGGCATGTCCGCTGCTTTTACAGCCAGTCGCCGGACGGGCATTTCATCATCGATCGGCACCCCGAACACGGAAATGTCGTTTTCGGGGCCGGATTTTCCGGGCACGGTTTCAAATTTGCATCCGTCGTGGGCGAACACCTTGCGAACCTGGCTGTTCAGGCAGAAACAAACCCCTCATTCGATTTTCTCGGCCTGCGGAGGAACGCAGGACAATTTTGACCCGGTTTTCACTCTTGATTTCCCTATTTTTGAGCGTTTACTACGCGCCCGTTCGACCTGAACCACTTGAAACCAACCGGAAAACCGAAGGTCGAATATTTTACCAAACAAAATTGGCGGTTTTCCAACCCATACCGGCGCGCCTGCCAAAAGGTTCGCCACCAGAAATATGTCCAACGAATTGCTGACTGAACTCGTCGAAGCCGGTGTCCATTTCGGGCACCAGTCCCGGAAGTGGAATCCGAAAATGCGCCCGTACATCATGGGCACAAAGCACAACGTGCACCTCATCAACCTCGAACAGACGGTTGATCAAATTGAAACCGCCAGCCTGTTTCTCCAGGACCTGGTGGACAAAAACAAGAAGGTCTTGTTTGTCGGCTGCAAACGCCAGGCGCAGGATGCTGTTCGCGAGGCGGCCGAAGCCACCAAGCAGTTTTACGTCAACCACCGCTGGCTGGGCGGCATGCTCACCAATCACTCGACGGTGAAGCAGTCGATCGACCGCATGGAATACCTTGAGAATTTGGAAAAATCTCCCGAATACAAGAAGATGTCCAAGAAAGAACTGGCATCTCTCAATCGGGAGAAGAACAAGCTGTTTCTCCGCCTGAACGGGATCCGGAACATGCGTGGACTGCCGGACGCGGTAGTCATCGTGGACACTGCGCGTGAATACAATGCGGTTAACGAAGCGTGCAAATTGCAGATCCCAATTGTGGGACTGGTCGACTCCAATGCAGACCCGGAGATTATTGATTACCCGATCGCCGCGAATGACGACGCGATCCGCTCGATCCGCGTCATTCTGAAAAAGCTGATCGAACCGGTCGTGGCAGCAGGCTGATCCCCGCGATCTTCCTCTCAAAAAATCTCTTTATTATTGTACCTACCCCACCTGAAAAATGGCTGAAATTACTGTCGCCCTGATTAAAACCCTGCGAGACAAGACCAACGCAGGCATGATGGATTGCAAAGCCGCCCTGAAGGAAACGGATGGCGATCTGGAAGCTGCGGAAACGGTTCTCCGTAAGAAAGGCATCGCCGATGCAGACAAAAAGGCCGGTCGTGCCGCCAAGGAAGGCGTCATTGCCTCCCGCATTTCCGATAACGGCAAGTCCGGAGTGCTGGTCGAAGTAAACTGCGAAACCGATTTCGTGGCGAAAAACGACAACTTCCGCGAATTCGTCGAAGAGGTCATCGATCACGTCGCTGCCGCGGATTCTGTCGACTCCACGGAGTCTGTCCTCGCCCAGCCTTTTGAAAAGGACAACAGCCAGACCCTCGATGAGTTCATCAAGTCCAAAGTCGGGGAGCTTGGCGAAAACATGGCCCTTTCCCGTTGCGTGAAATACACCACTCCCGGTGAAGGCGTCGTGGCCACCTACATTCACATGCAGGGTAAGGTCGGCGTCCTCGTGGAAGTCGGAACGGAAAAGGCCGCCACTGTTGAAAACGACACCTTCCAGCAATTCGTGAAGGATTTGACCCTCCACATTGCAGCTTCATCCCCGATTTGCCTCAAGCGCGACGAAGTCCCCGCGGATCTCGTGGAGAAGGAAAAAGACATTTTCCGGGACCAGATGAAGGACAAGCCCGCCGAGATGATCGACAGGATTATCGAGGGCAAAATGGGCAAGTTTTACAGCAACAACTGCCTGCTCGAGCAGGCCTTCGTCAAAGATACCGACAAATCAATTGGTGACCTGGCGGAAGAAGTTGGAAAAGGGGTGGACGATACCATCACGATCGCCCGGTTCGAACGCTACGCCGTCGGCGAAGGTGCTGAAGGCGAGGCGTAATCCCCGCTTCGCATTCCCAATCCTTTCGATCGCCCGAACGGTTCGCCGTTCGGGCGATTTGCGTTTTCAGGGCCGAAAAAACAGCGCGTTTTCGAAAAAACTGCACAAATCCTAATAAATTCGGTTGCTTAATTATAAAAATTATGGAAATTATTGTAAGAAAGCCAAGAACCATGACTTTTACTGAATTTTTTCCCACTGATTATCCAGCCGAAGATCTCGATACTTTGTCCCCGGACCAATCGGTTCTGGAAGATCGGGTCAGCCGCAAAGAGCAGTCGTCCGGTTGCCTTCAACCTCTGGGCCACAACGCCGTCCTGGATCCCTTCGAAGAATTGGAATGCCGCATCGGCCTTCTTGAAGTTGCTTTTCGAAATCACGCCCAGGAACTTCGCGACCGCGTGACCGAGCGGCTGGAGCGACTGGAAGAAAATCTCGAGTTTCACAGCGGAGTCCTCTCCGAAGCACTCCGCAAGGAAGAAGCCGATCGGAAAGATTCGTTCGGCGAACTCTCCACTTCCGTAGCAGCAGCCATTGAACGGGTGGAGAAAGCCAACTGCGAGCTGGATCACTTGGTTCAGGTCGCCCGCGAGGAGATCGAAGAGATTCGGGGTTGATCATCCCCGGCAAAAAACTGTTCAAAAAAACACTTGCGCTGTTTTCTGTCTCACGGTAATACTGTTCACATGAGCAGTTTAAACAAAGTCATGCTGATCGGGAATCTCACTCGCGATCCCGAACTCAAAAAAACCCAGGGTGGGGCTTCTCTCTCCGAAATCGGTCTGGCCGTGAATCGCACCCGGAAGAACGATCAGGGTGAACGGATCAACGAAACGACCTTTATCGATATCACCGTGTGGGGAAAGACCGCCGAAAATGTCGCGAAATACCTGAAAAAAGGGCGTTCCGTTTTGATTGAGGGGCGACTGCAGTTGGATTCCTGGCAGGACCAACAAACCGGGCAAACCCGGAACAAGCTCCGCGTGATCGGCGAAAACGTCCAGTTCCTGGGCGGAAATCAGGAAAACGCGGACAAGAATCCAGACTCCGATTCCTACCGGGAAGCCGCCTGAAGATTCGTCCATTTTGAATCAACAGATTCGGAACGAAGTGGAGAAAGACGGAATCACGTGAAGTCAATTGGTTCGGCAAACAGCCCCTGTTGGTTCGTTTCGCGGACCGGAAGCTGAAAACGCTCACTTCAACAGTTCGTCATGCTTCACCACCTGCCTTACCTGCCCCTGCAACGACTGATCGATGAAGGGCGTATTCCCGCTTTTGCTGCGCATGAATTCGAGCGTGAATTCGGTCGTCGCATTCTCATCGAATACGAGAAACTCCGCAGGAGCTCCCTCTTCGATCGGAACCGGCTCAAGCCCGATTAATCGGCGTGGTTCAGCTGAATATCGCTTCACAAGCAGATCCCAACCGAATTTTCTCTCCCGGATAAAGTGGTGATACAAACTGACAACGGCAGTCTCCAGGCCAGTAATACCGAAGGGAGCGCTCCCAAAATCGGACGATTTTTCAAAGGCCGTGTGCGGCGCGTGATCGGTCGCAATGACGTCAAAAACCCCGTCGATCAGGCCCTGCAGCAGTAATTCGTTGTCTTCCGCAGTTCGGAGAGGCGGGTTCATTTTGTAATTGGTATCGTAATCACCAATATCTTCCTCGTTGAAAATCAGGTGGTGGGGCGCGACTTCGCAGGTGACTTTCACTCCATCTTCTTTTCCGCGCCGGATCGCAGTCATGCCCCACGCCGTGGTGACGTGTTGGATATGGACGTGGCCACCGGTGTATTGCGCGACGCTGATATCCCGTTCAATGCAGATCTCCTCGCTAATCGCGGGGATACCGGGAATCCCGAGCCGGTAGGAAACGGGGCCTTCGTTCATGGCGCCTTTTCCGCTGAGAGCTTTCACTTCGCAATGAGAGGCAAGCGGGAGTCCAAAATCGTTGGCATATTCCATCGCCCGCCGCAGCAGAGCGGCGCAGGGAACCGGATCACCGTCGTCAGTCAGCATCGGGACGCCTTTCGCAGCCATCCCCGCGATTCCGGCCAGTTCTTCACCGGCACGATTTTTTGTGATGCAACCCGTCTGCCAAATCGGAATCCGGGATTTTTCTGCAGCGATATCCAGTACGCTTTGGACGAGATTCCCGCTGTCGATTGCGGGAATCGTATTCGGCATGAGAACCAGCCCGGTCACGCCGCCGTTGATGGCTGCTTCAGAGCAGGTTTCGATCGTTTCTTTTTGTTCCTGCCCGGGTTCGCGGGCGTGAACGTGGACATCGAACATGGCCGGAACCAGCACGCACCCGGAACAATCAATTTCCTCTGCATTCTTGTCGGAAAGAGAATTCCCGACCCGGGAGATTTTTCCGTCTTCGACGAGGACGTCGCTTTCGGACAATTCAGAGGAATCCTCTCCTGCAATTCTGCCGTTTTTGAATAATCGGGTGCTCATGAGGCTTTCACATCGTCGCTTCCTTTCAGTTACCAGTAACTGGATCGCGACTAAGGATCAGCCATCAATGATTGTCAGCTTGTTTTTCTGACCGCGTCCGCGTTCTTCCGCCCAGACTTTGTGCGCGTGATTGTAAATTCGGGAAATGGTATCCTTATATTTCAGGCGGAATTCCACAGTTTTTGCGTGAGTCGTATCGGGATAGTGCTTCGTCACGATGGCATCAACATCCCCCTGCCCCGTGCGGTTTGTCGCCTTGTTCGCGAGGCCCTTGAGTCGATCCAGTGAAGCTTTGCCGGTTTGCAACGGTGAGTTATTCGTGACCGGCTCAATGTAGTAAAACCGGGCAATCAGTCCTCCATCCGTTCCCACCGTGCACTCGTAGACCCGGACACCGCCATCAATCAGATAGGTATGCTCGCTGATCGACGTGATTTGATCGAGACGGGCAGTGAATTTGCCACCACTGGTCACACATTCCCAAAATCCTTTGATCCCGTCCTGTTCAGAGGAACCGGAATTCTCGTTGGAATTGGGAGTGGTTTGTCCAGTTTGCGGGGTTCCCTGTGCCACAGAAGTAACAGCAAAAACGGGAAGGAGGAACAGGAAAAGGACGGCATTTTTCATAACAAGTATCGAGGGTTCGGATTGGATTCGTTTCAAAATCTTCCCCGCAAATCGAACCCCGGTCAACCGGTTCGGTTTTTCAAGCCCGTTTCAGCTTCGTTTCTTCACCAAATCAATGAGTCGTCGGTAGGCGGAAACTGCATCCATTTCGCGCGGATTGGCTTCATGACTGGCAAGAATTCGATCCATCTCAGTTTTCTGAGCCGGCGGCAGGCTGGTCGTTTTGCTTTTCCCCCAAACATGGGCACACCGGGCCATGATTTTTTTGGCCGGTATACTCCGTTCCAGCAGTCGAACGAGTCCGGAATTCGCTTCGGTGCCGGCGACTGAAGATGCGTTTTCCCCGACAAGACCAAATTCAATTTCTTCGGAGCCGGGAGCCAGGGAACTGGCGGATCGCCACGCCCACAAGCCAACCAGGATAAACAGGCCCACGAAGAATCCGTGGATCCGATAGCGGCGGACCAACTGCATGGCACTGTAGTTTCGGGTGGATCCGTGAACTGTTTCATCGAAAACGACGCGGGTTTTTCCACCGAGCAGCCATAAGAGAAACTCGGCATTCCCGCCCTGGTGCAGGCTCTCATTGGAGGCGAAAAAGCTGTCACTGGTGGCCACAATCGAACCATTCCCCAGCTTCCGTTCCATCACCACCGGTTGGCCGTCAACCGTGGCGACAATTTTCCAGTCCTTCCTGTGCCCCGGAGCCACTTCAAAGCGGAACTGACTAAACCAGTTCGGAAGATCAACCGGACCATCGACGGCGTCATGATCCTTTCCCGGCACCAGTTCCCATCCCCCTTCGGGACGTTCCTTGTATTCTTTGATCTCCGCGAAATCCAGGCCCCAACGTTTTACAATGGGAGTGCCGAAATTCTTCTCCATCTGTTCTTCAAATTCCTCCTCATCGAAATCCATCCACTCATCAATTGCCTCTTCAATTGCATCCTTGTCTTTCTCTTCTTCCCCGTCTTTCCCTTTTTCGCCTCCCTTTTTTACTTTTCCGGCTTTCTTCGTCGCCTCGTTTTTGTCTTTGGAGTTTTCCGGCCTTTTTGAATTGTCCGACTCCCCCGATTTTCCGTCTTTCTTCTCATTCTCCCGTTCTTCGCGTTCCTCGGCAATGCGCCGCTTCTCCCGCAACTCCTGACGCCGGTCAAACCAGTCTTTTTCCTCCTCGGTTCTGGAGGGAGTAAAACGGGCCGGCACATTGCGGGGATTGAATGTCAGCACCAGGCGTGCCCCGTCCTCCTCAACAGCCTTTATAACGGGAGAATCGTCCTTTGCCCGAAAATCATTGATACTCTGCTGCGGAACACCCAGCAAAACGAGCGCGGTATCCTGATCGAGTTCCTTGATTTGGGTCAGCAATTCGAAATTTCGACTCACCTCGAACCCTTCCAGATTCAGAAAGGAATCGAACAGCGCCTGGGCTCCCAGCGGGTCGCTGCGCTGGGTGGAATAATGGGGATAGATTTCGCCGCCGCTGAACCGGATTTCCATGACCCGGAAAAATCCATAACCCAAAACCACAGCCAGGAGCAGAAAGCCAAACCAGGAAAAAATACGGGAAGATTTCATATCACCCGGGTTAGTTCGCGGAAGCAGCGGTGGTCTGAAGATTTTGCTGTTGCTCATGAACGGACTGCTGGGCAGCGATCCGCTCGTAGTTCCCGGTGAAGTGATCCACCGCATCATCACCGATCTGGTGTAACCCGTACCAGACCCGCTCGAACAGGCTCACATTCTCGTGAAAGGCGCTTTGCAATTCCGGAAGTGTACGCGCCTTGAGATCCAGTTCCCGAGTGTAGTCCCGATTGGATTTGAATTTTTGAATCCGCAACAGCCCCCGATCACCCAGATGGGCAAGACTCGCCAGGAACAGGGCCCGGATGGCAAGCCGGGATTCACCCGCTGCTATCTTTTCGCGCGCGAGTTTCATCCATTCATCCTCATGCAGTTGAGAGGCCACGATGTGTTCACTTTCGAGATCGATCGTGCCGGATAGCTCCATTTCATCCAGATCGATCGGACCAGAATCCGCGCTCCGTTTGATCAGAAGATAAACCACCCAGCCAATCAACGCGGTTAGAATTACGATCAACAGAATTGTAAACACTGTCCCGATTCCTTCTCCCACACCACTATTCGAATCCCGCCCTGATCCGGTCGGCGCGCGGTCTCCCCGGTTGAAAAGATTGTCAACAAACCGGTCGATCGCTTTGCTGATTCGATCCATCGTCGTTTTGATGGATTCCGCAAAATCCGTCAGAGTCCGGTTGAACCAGCTCTGCTCGCTTTCCCCCGATCCCTGCTCGAGCCGTTCGAACCGCCATTGATACCGCTTCTGCGTCATGGTGTCCCGGATCGAATCGTCCAGCCTTTCTACTGTGATGGGTGGCAGAGACGTGCCGGTTTCCTGAGCTGATCCCTGAGATGGCCATGCATAAATCGATAAAAAGAGAACGATACCGACGGCCACACCCGGAGTCCGTTTTTCCCGACCCCGCCCTGACGCACGGGCGGCGAGGCGACTGAGTAGATCAGCACCCGTCTGCCGCGAATCCGCATAGAAGCATCGGAGTACGTAGATCGATTTCAACAGAGGAGAGACCACAAGAAAGGCTATCAGGATCGTCCCGAAGAAAAAAGTGGTATTCAAAAATGCGGCGAGAGGGTTGGTCGTGAAAACCGATTCGATGCCAAAAAAGCTCTTGGCCAGTTGCGTCAGGTAAACAATCGACAGAACAACATTCAGCCAGGTAATGATCGCGACCAACTTCATCAGCGTCATCACGCCAAGGTTTTGCGGCCAGTCGAAAAATGAGAGCCGGAAGGAATCGCCGATCAATTTCCGTAGCGGTTTTTTCCCGTAATCCCTCGTAAATCCCAGCGCTGTCGCATTCTGAAAAAACGCGTAGGCCCACGGCAGCGGAATCAATGCGATCGCAGCAAGAATCAATATCGGGACAGCAAATACCTGCACCACAACCTGAGCCGCAAAATACCGGATTTTCATCCATCCCCCCAATTCCACTCCCTGCCCCGGATTCAAGGTAGTCCACAATTTGCGGCAAAACACCGCATGCCAGCCCTTCATCCAGAAATAACCGATCGTCATTCCTGCAGCCGCTACCGGCGAATCCCGAACCGCAAAACTGCTTTGGCTCATGTCCGCCCAGAAATAAAACAGGCCCACCACGAAAGGAATTGTTCCAAGATAGAAAGTGAAAATCGTTCCTGCGGATGCGGTTCGTAACAGATGAAACGCTTCTTCAATCAATTGCAGGGAACCCCTCTCCACCCGTCGCTTCCTTTTCCGCCGCTGGTACCGGGCCATCGATTTCTCCTGCGATTCCAATTCAGGCTCCGCTCCGGCGGGATCCTCCCCGGGCCGGGCTCGATCCAGAATCGTGACAGCATCACTCATCTGCTCCTCCTCCGGTTTCCGCTTCTCCCTCATTTTCCGCCGAGGGCGCGCTCTCCCAGATAGTTCCGTCATGAAACTGATCCGGCAAACTCGCCAATGTCTGAGCCATCGCGTAAAAAGTGCCCCAGCAAACAACGATCGCGATCGCCAGGTGAACCACGGGCATAACGGGCAACGACAGCCGACTGGCGGTTTCTTCCGGCAGCTCGCGCTCGGTGGAAAGACATCGGGCGCAAGTCAGTTTGCCGTCATGTTCCGTGATACACTCCCCGCAATAAAAGGTTCCACAGCCGGGACACCGGGCCGTCGCCGGACGGTCCACATGAATCAAACAGGTTGTCCTCGAAAGGGGTGTTGCTGCGTCAGCCATCACTTGATTCTGCAATCACAGTTGACCGGTCACTCAACCGCTTTTTCCATCGCTTCGCGTTCATCAAACCCATCATACCGAACCCGATTATGGTAAGCGAGCAGGTCAAAAAAATCAGATAAAACGCCAGATTTCCCAACGAACTCACAGCGGCCAGGGCCTGAAACGGCCCGACAATATCCAACGTGAACGACGGGTCATCCAGCGCCACCACAAAATAGTAAACCAATCCCGTCCCCGTCATTACCAGGACCGTTCCCAGCAACCCCCACAGACAGGTTCGGACGCTGTTCGGCGCGGGATTCCGCACACCTGTCACTAGCGAGGCCATCAGCAAAATCACCCCCGCAAGCATCCCCAGGAACGTCAGCATCACAGCGATCACAACCTCCACGTGCAGGAGCAAGGCAGAGAAAACGCCGCACCCCAGGAATACCGCAAAAGCCGGGCCTGCCAGCCTTGGGTCGCGCACTCGCAAATCGTCTCCGCTTCCGGTCGCTCGCGTTCGCGGTTTATCTTTGGATGCTGAGTCCACTTCCTAATCCGCCTGTTTCTCCGG
>JABDJT010000308.1 GCA_013003335.1 Verrucomicrobiales bacterium
ATCATCATCCCCGCTGCTTTTCGACGTGGATGGCCGGGGGCGGAATCAAGGGCGGGGTCACGCACGGGAAAACCGACGATTACAGCTACAACATTGTCGAGGACGGCGTGCACGTGCACGACTTTCACGCCACGATTTTGCACCTGCTGGGCATCGATCACGAGCGTCTCACCTTCCGCTACCAGGGCCGGTATTTCCGCCTCACCGACGTGCATGGCCACGTGGTGAAACCGATCCTCGCCTGAAAACGATCCAACAGGGTCTGGTTGGCAAGCGTACCCTGTTCATTCAAAACTCGTTAGTGGAGGTTAAATGAGTTGACTCCAGACTACTCCATTGCTGAAGTCATGCTTCTGGAGTGAACTCATGAAATTGTCCTGTCCCGCCACCATTGCCGGCTTATTTTGCCTGTGTGGATTGCTGTCAGCCAGCGACGGATCGACCGGAAAAAAGTCCGCCCAAGAGCCGGTCGGGCACCTGAATCAGCCCCTGGCTCTGACTCTCGATCTGCAATCCTTCAACCCGGAGGAAGAAGGAGGTGGAATCGGTAGGATTTTATTTCACTTCCAGGAATGGCTGGAGCACCAGGGAATTTCGCAGGAAGGCACGGTTTCTGATTTGCACAAACTACATGCCCTCATCCAGCAGGACTACGATCACGCTGAGGAGATGGAGGATGATCTGGACGACGAGTATGACGATCTGAAAGACGAGTGGGAGGATTTGGAGGAAGACATTGAAGATGAGAAAGACGACGCGGATTTACCGGGCTATCTCGCCTTGAAAGCCAGGGGCGCCCCTCTAAAAGCAAAACGGAATTTGCTGCGCGACTACCTCGCCCTGGAAAAACCGCTCCTCAAAAAACTGGAGGCTGCCAGGTCAAATCCCTCCAACGATCGCCAGCGCAAGGAAGCCTGCGACGCCGCGATCCGCATCCTGTATTCCCTGTTTTCCGGGCAATTCATGGACGAGCGGGACGATGAACCTCTTCCCCTGACCCTGGGCCCGGTCGTCGGCCAGTTCCTCGACCGTGCCCACCGGAATGCATCTCCATTTATGGGAGTCACTGCTCGATACAGACGCCCGGTTGGAAAACTCCGTGCAAAAAATCAGGCATCCGATCTCGTCGACCCGAATTGCCTCTCGCGATTCGTGACCCCCGAAGAGATGGCAATAATGACCCACGCCGAGGTGGCCGCGCTCGATGTTTCGCCCTGGGATCCCATGTGGCACACGCGGAGGCGCATGGAGACAAATCCTCCGGATACCTGGTCGATGATTGAGGAATGGATTGAGAAGGAGGTAACTGAGGAATTGATGGATGACGATGATTTCAAGGAAGATCATCCCGATTTCGAATACAGCCTGCATGACGCGCGTCGAGTGCTGTTCTGGGACGATGTGAAAAGTACCGCCACTTCTCCGAAAGTTGATGTGATCGATATCTTCGAGCAGGAATGGAAACTGAAGTGGGGTGAGGAAACGGCCACTGAACCGATGGGCAACCGCTTGCGGCTGGCTCTTGGTGCGAAGTATTCCGATCTCACCTACGCCAACGTGGACGGAACCTCCCACGTCCTCATTCTCGCTTCTGAACTCGACAAGAAGCTCAATCCCGATGACGAGAAACCGACAACGGTGAAGGCGTTTATCCGGGTGATGAAGGAGTCGAAATACGATTTCAACGTCAAGCCTTTCATTCTTGCATCAGGCACCATCACGGAAGAGAACGCCGATACCATCCTCGCGCACGTTCCGGAGGAAGCCCCGAAAAAGCACAAGAAAAAGCGATTGATGGGCAGGACGTGGATCAAGTTCAAGGAGTCGATGGTCGAGAACAAGCATGACGTGGTGAATCGCGGCGGACCGATTTCCCTGCATACTGAATTTTCGAAAAGCGACCGCGCACTTCGCCAGGCCCTCGTATTCGGGATTTGGATGGAAGACACCGACGTCAAAGAGGACAACCACCGCACGGCATGGGCCAAGGATTTCGGCGGCCATGATGGCCAGCAGTATTTCGAGTTTTTCCACGACCCCGGTTCCTCCCTCGGCGGCGAACGGCAATCCGGGGAAGTGAACAAATTGCATGTCGAAACCGGCACCGGTGGTTTCATGTGGATCAGCCCGGGCGGAAACGTGGTCCTCTCCAATTCCTTTCAACTGTATCGGCCCGCTGCCTGGTTTGACCTGGAATTCGCCGATTACCTGGCCGGCGCGGAGCACATCGTGCGCCTGAAAAAATCGCAAATCCGGGAAGTTATCGAATCGTCGTTGATGCCGGATTTCTACAACGAATGCATGACGTGGCGGCTGGCAAAGCGCCGCGATATCATGGCAGGAATTTTCAGCCTGCCGCTCCCCGATGCCGGCGCGGGGGATGCCCCGAATTTTTCCGTCCCGCTCACGACCCGGGCCGACCGCCGCGCGGCCGCTGCCCACTACCGCATTCCGCTTTCGGAAATCGAAGCGGATCTCGTCCGGACAGGATTCCTGCCGGCTGCAAATTGCGCAGCTGACACATCAGAACCGTTTTTCGACCGAATCGTGATCGATGGAGTCATCCAGTCTTACGAAGATTCGGTGATCCCGGGAATCCTCCGGGACGTTCGCTACCCGTCTGGCTTTACCGACCGGATTACCCGCTGGAGCGACGGTGAAGATTACATTTCGCGCCGGTATCGAAAGCCCTACGACAAGCCGAAGATGAAACTTCCGACGATCTGAATCCATGCTGGAACCTACTCCTGACGATCCTTCCGGATCGCAACCGCCACCCGATGACGGTGGCAAAAAGAAAAAAAAGAAATCGAAACTCGGCACCAGCCGGGGAATCGAGACCCTGTTTCGAAACACTTATCGTGTCCACGTCGAAGTCAGTGCGCTCGCCGACACCAAGGCGAATTTCCTGATCTCGGTGAACAGCATCGTCATGATCCTGCTCGTCTCGCACGGGATGAACTACATCGTCGGCAAACCTTGGATGTTGGTGCCGGTCGGGATCGTTATCGCGACCAGCATCGGCTCGATGATCTTTTCAGTCCTGGTTGCCCGCCCCCGGATTAAGAAGGTCCTTAATCCGCATGATCCGACTCCCCAGACACGGGGTGGAAACCTGCTGTTCTTTGGCAGCTTCACCGAACTGACCGAGGACGAGTTTGTCGCCAACCTCAGCGAAACCGTGAAGGATCCCGAAGTCCTCTACCCGATGATGATGGCCGACATTTATTCCATGGGACTCGTTCTTCGGAAAAAATTTGCCCGCCTACAAATCGCATACGGATTTCTTCTCTACGGCATGCCCGTCGGCGTCGTCATTTTCGTAGGCATGCAGGCCTTCCGAATCGTTCAGGGCATGGATCTATAGAAAACGAATCAACCGCGGGTAGGTTTGCCGAACAGACCCTGGTCATTCGTTTTTCGCCTTCTTGACATCCTGCCAGCGTTTCCAAGACAAACCCGGTCGATCGACGCGAAACGTGACGACGCGCTGCTGATCGGCATCTGTCACATAGGCCGTTCGTCCGTCCGGGCCACCGAAACAGATATTCGTCGGCGACTTTCCGAGCACATCGATCTCCTGCAGAATCTTGCCCGCAGGCGAAAGCTTCACGACCGTACCCTTGCCGTGTCGAGTGATGTAAAGATTGCCATCGACATCGCAACGCATTCCGTCGAACCCATGATCGGGAAATTCTTTCAGCAGGGTTTTGTTGGACACCTTTACGGAATAGGAAAGCTTTCCGGCATATCCTTTTGAGGAAGCGAGATCGAATTTCCAGACTTTCCGCTGGATCGATTCGTTCACGTAAAGCGTTTTGCCGTCCGGGCTGACTTCAATCCCGTTCGTCGTGCCCATTTCGCCGTCGAGCAAGTGTGCTTTCCCGTCCGGCGTGACGGCCCAGAGTTGTCCTGTTTTGTCACCCCAGTTCGGGTCGCTCGCGTACAAAACTCCGTCCGGCCCGATCGCGAGATCATTGGGCTGATTCATTTTCGATTCGTGTGCCAGCACCTCGATTTTCTTGGTCTTCGGATCAATCTTCAGAACGTTGTGGGCTGGATAATCCGCCACATACATTAATCCCGCGGTGTCGAAACGGATCCCGTTCCCGGCACTTCCTTCCGGCAGAGTGACAAACTCCTCCGCATTCCCATCGGGCGTCACTTTCCCGATCGTTCGTTTTTGCCCGAACGAAACCGCGTACAAATTTCCGTCCGCGTCACACGCCGGACCTTCGATGCCTTTCGTAAACTGGCCGGTCTCAGTGAACGGTTTTGCTTTGAAAAGGTCATCCTCGCCGGAGCCAATCAAGGGTGGCAATAGCGAGAGCAGTAATAATAAAGATGGGATTTTCATAGATTTTCAAACGGCCAACCCGGCAATTCCCCGCATGCCTGCAGGCCCAGCACGGCATACGCGCAGCCGGTGTTTGTAATGTAGTGGCGGCTGTCCTTCGCGGGTGATCGCGTGAACCACTTTCCGCTTTCTCGCTGGTTCGACTTCAACCAGACCACGCCGCGTTGCAATGCCGGATCGGCGGCCGGCTTGCCCATTTCGCGGGCGAAAATCAGGGCCAGTCCTGTGCCATAGGCATCACTCGTTTTCGGATCGTGCGGCTTGCCGTCTTTCCGTTCGTATTCCTTCCAGTCGGCCAAAAAACCCGGCGTGCTCCAGCCGCCATCCGGAAGCTGAATGCCTAACATTTCGCCTAAAACAGCCTCGCGTTCTGCCGCTTCCATCAAATCCGGCACGCGCAGCGAAGCCCATGCGATCATGACGCGGTGGTGCAGCGACTTCGGCGGATGGTTTTCAAGATAGGTTCGCATTTTCGCCAGGCCGGCCCGGGCTGCTTCCGTTTCCGCGTAATTTTCCGGCGCGAGCCCGACCGTGAGCGCAGCCAGCGTCACGCCAAAATGATCGTCGATTTCCATCGGCGCCCAGCCGCACTTCGCCCACTTCCAGCCGCCGTCCTCCCTCTGCGTTTTCCACATCGTGTCGAGCGATTCACGGGTCGTCGGCCCCATCTTGCCGGTCGTTTGCAGATCGTTGAAAACCAGCGCCGTGCTGACCACCACCGGGTCATAGTCGGTTTTTGGCGCCTCTTTTCCGCCCTCCCAGCGCTCCGTAAAATAGGCCTCGTAAAACTCGCGCACTTCGCCGGAGTCCGGCAGGGCCGACTTCAACGCCGGGCGCGCCATGAGATACGACATATTCGTGTGGCAGGTCGCGCAGTCCCGCGAATGCTGCCACGCCAGCGAAGCCGTATCGAGATATCGCGCTGCCATTTCAGCAGAAAATTCGGCGCGGACCGGTTCGTCGCCCTTGATCGGTTTCGCGTCCGGGACGTTGTCGAGCGTGACGATTTCCTGCCCAAAAACCGGGAAAGCGAAAATGGCGAAGAGAAATCCGGTGAGTTTTATCATGTTTCGATTAAACAGGGTCTGTTCGTCAAACCGACCCTGTCGGTTCGTGTTTATGCCAAAATGTCTTTCACCACATGCCCGTGCACATCGGTGAGGCGGAAATCGCGGCCGGCCCAGTTGTAGGTCAGGTTTTCGTGATCGAGCCCGAGCAGGTGAAGCATGGTGGCGTGCAAATCGTGAATGTGAATTTTTCCTTCGA
The DNA here is from genome assembly GCA_013003335.1 of Verrucomicrobiales bacterium. Lineage (GTDB taxonomy): Bacteria > Verrucomicrobiota > Verrucomicrobiia > Verrucomicrobiales > DEV007 > JABDJT01. The sequence goes on from JABDJT010000308.1 coordinate 5,624, forward strand.
CGGCTTTTCGCCCGTACTCGTCGGTCGCTCCGTATTTGAAGCCGCGCTTCACCCCGCCGCCGGCGAGAAACATCGTGAACCCGTCCGCGTTGTGGCCGCGTCCGTCGCGGGTTCCGTCATCCGGCGTGCGACCGAATTCGCCGCCCCAGACGATCAGGGTGTCGTCGAAAAGCCCGCGCTGTTTCAGATCTTCGATCAGCCCGGCGATCGGTTTGTCGATCCGCGCGCAGGCTTTCGGCATGTTTGCGGCGAGGCCGCCGTGATGATCCCAGTCGCCGTCGTTCACCTGGATGAACCGAACGCCCCGCTCGGCCATGCGCCGCGCCAACAGGCATTGCCGCCCGAAGGAATCGGAGCCGCTGGCTCCGATGCCGTACATCTCGAGCGTTTTCGGATTTTCGCCGGCGATGTCCATGACCTCCGGGAGGGCTTTTTGCATGCGAAACGCCAGCTCGAACGATTCGATAACGCCCTCGATTTCGTCGCGGTTTTCGGGGAGGCGATCTGCGGTTTCGCGATTCAGCACCTGCGCCAGGTCGAGCCGTTTTCGCTGATGCTCGCGGCTGAGGCGGGGGTGGGAAATGTTCGACAACTTCGCGTCCTTCAGATTTTTCTGATACTGCCCGACCGGCGTGCCCTGGTAGGCGGCAGGCAAAAACGCACTGCCATAATATTTCGCCCCGCCCAGCACATGCGGCGGATTCACCGAGACGAAACCGGGGAGGTCCTGGTTTTCTGTGCCGAGCCCGTAGAGCACCCACGAACCCATCGACGGCCGGACAAATTGGAAGCTTCCCGTGTGCAAGAAATCGAGAGCCTGGGCGTGCTCCGGATTCTCGGAATTCATTCCGTGCAGCATGCAGAGATCGTCCGCCCGCGTCGCGAGGTTCGGCAGCAATTCCGAGAACCACATGCCGTCCTGCCCGTGCTGTTTGAAATCCCACAGCGACCCGAGCATCTTGATTTTTTCATTGTCGCCCAGCGCTTTTCCGTCGACCTCAGCCAGCTTCGGCTTGTGGTCGAACATGTCCATGTGCGACGGCCCACCTTTCATGCACAGGAAAATCACGCGCTTCGCCCGTGCGGGAAAATGCGGACGTTTCGGCGCGAAGGGCGAGCTTTGTGCCGCGCTCGCCGCCGGTGCCGTTTTCCTTAGCAATCCCGCCAGCGCGAGGTAGCCAAATCCGTGGACGGTGGATTGAAGGGCGTGACGGCGCGTTTGCATGCAAGAAGTGAACGCCATTTTGGCGCACTCGTCGATGACGCATCTGCGACCCAACCGGGTAGCTCAATCCTCAATCGGCACGATCCAAATGTTCCGGAACCGGACCGGGTTACCGTGGTCCTGCATTTTCAGCGGACCGGTGTCGCCGTGCTTGCGATACTCAGAGATCGAATGCGGGCCGCGCCAGCCGGTGCCGCCGGAAAGCTCGACGTTGTCGTGAATCACGTGGCCGTTGTGGACGACGTGGAAGCGCGCTTTTTTGGTGACATTGCCGTCGTCATCGAAATGTGGGCGATGAAAGGTGATGTCGTAGGTTTGCCACTCGCCCGGCTTGCGGGAGGCGTTCACATCGGGCTTTTTGCGACCGTAAAGCGCGCCGCACTGGCCGTCGGGGTAGGTCGTGTTTTCGTAGGAATCGAGCACCTGGATTTCATATTCGCCCATCAGAAAAACGCCGCTGTTTCCGCGGCCCTGGCCGTCTCCTTTCACCTCTTTCGGTGTGGCAAATTCGATGTGCAGGCGACAGGAACCGAACTTGTCTTTGCTCACGGCCTGTCCACCACCTTTGACCGATTCAAGCGCTCCATCGACCAGCTTCCACTTCGTCGGCTTGCCGCCGCCCGAAGTCCAATTCGCCAGCGAAGCTTCCGATCCGTCGAACAAAACGATCGCCTCCTTCGGCGGCTTGGCAGCATCGGCGTCGTAGGGCTTCGGCTCAACCACCTTCGGTTGCGGCTGCTTCTTCGGATCGGTTTCGTGAACTTTGATGCCGTCGATGAACATGTATTCGACCTTTTTCCCGTTCTCTTCGCGGATTTCTTTTTTGATGACCGGGTCCTTCGCGAAACCGGTGACGGAGACCAGGGCGGCGAGAAAAATAGTAAGCGCTGTTTTCATGGCCGGATGTTTTGGAAAAATCGACGAACGGTCAAGCCGCGGTTTTCGATCGAACAGGGTCTGATTGGCAAACCAACCCTGTTGGATCGTTTTCCTTCACTCCAGGTATCGGAAGCGAATTCCGGAGAACAGGATTTGAAACACATCCGCCCACGCTTCGACGGCGGCTTCTTCAGGCGTCTTGCCGACACTGACAAGTTCGGAGCGGCGTTCGTCGAGATAGGCGGAGGTTTTCCGTTTTACCTCTTCCTCGAATTTTCCGGCGAACGCCCAGCTTGCGGCAAGATCGAGTTTTTCGGAGTCGCTTTCCGGGCCGGATTTTAGCAATCGATTCGCGGCGGCGGTGGACTGAGTTTCGACGAATTCGTCGTTCATTAAATACAGCGCCTGGCTCGGGATGGTGCGGGCATTTCGGGCGCCCGTCGGTGCATTGGGATCGGCGAAATCAAACTGCTTGAGCAGCTCGGGAATTTCATTCCGCACGATCGGCAGGTAAACCGTGCGGTGTTGGAACCCGGCGATTTCCTCGTCGTGATTCACGCGGTTTGTGCCGGGTTTTCCATATTCATTCCCGAGAAAGGCATTGGAAAACACCGAACCGTTTTCGGGGCGATTGGGATCGAGTTCGCCGCTGATTTGGAGCACGGAATCACGAAACGCTTCGACGTCGAGCCGGCGCAGATTTGCCCGCCAGTAGAGCGAGTTGCCGGGATCGATCGCAGACGCTTTTTCGGAATATGCGCCGCTGCTGGCCAGCTGCCAGGTGTCTGACGTGACGACCCGTTTCACGAGTTTTTTCAGCGACCAACCGTCTTCGGTCACGAATTTCGTGGCGAGAAAGTCGAGCAATTCGGGGTGAGTCGCCTTGTCGCCGGTGACACCGAAATTATCGACCGACCGGACGAGGCCTGCCCCGAACAGGTGATGCCAGACTCGATTCACAATCACTCGCGCGGTGAGCGGATTTTTTTCCGAAACAAGCCAGTCAGCCAGCTGCCGACGCCCGCTTTCATCCTCGCCGATTTCATCCAGCATCGGCAGACCCGGAATCGTCAGTCGCCCGCGCGGGATGGCCGGTCCGTGTTCCTTCGGCATCCCGCCTTCCCTTAAATTGCAGTCCTCCGGTTTTTCCGCTTCCCGCAATGCCATGGCGTATCCCGGCTTGTTTGGCGGCGCGGCGAGCAGTTCTTCACGCTCGGCCATCAGCGTTTCCGCTTTTTTGTACATGCCTTCGGATTCGAGGTGCTGTTTCAAAAGCTCCGGGTCATCCTCCGGCTTTTTCAGGCCGCGCTCGCGCAGCGCGCCGGTCACGGTTCGCCGGATTTTGTAACCGGCCGAACGCAGCCGCATCGCCTCGATCGTTTTTTCGTAAATCACTCCACGCCACTTCTTGACCTCGGCATCCAGCTTCGCTTTTTCCGGACCGATCGCGACTACCGGCTTGTCGTGCTGATGGCTTTGGAAGTAAAGCGGTCCCGGGCCGTGAAGCGTTTCGCTGCTCAGCAAAATTCCGGCCAGCGCGTAATAATCCGCCTGCGGAATCGGGTCGAATTTGTGATCGTGGCAACGGGAGCAGGCCACCGTCAGGCCGAGAACGGAGCGGCTCAACACGTCGATTTGCTCGTCGACCATATCCATCAGAAATTTCTCGCGATCCCGTTCCTGGAAGGATTTCGGACCGAGCGTTAGGAAGCCGGTCGCGACGATTTCGGCATCGCCCGCATCCGGCGAGAGGTCGCCGGCGACCTGCTGGCGAATGAATTCGTCGTAGGGCAAATCGGCATTCAGCGAATCGATCACCCAGTCGCGATATCGCCAGGCGTGCGCGAAAACGACATTCCGGTCGCGGCCGTTTGTTTCCGCGTAACGGGCCAGGTCGAGCCAGTGTCGCGCCCATTTTTCGCCAAATTGTGGAGAGGCGAGAAGCTCATCGACCGTTTTTTCGAACCCGTCTTTTTCGAATTTCGCGAGTTGCTCCGGAGTTGGAGGCAGGCCGACCAGATTGAAATAGAGCCGCCTCGCCATCGCAGTCGGTTCGGCTTTTGCGACAGGCATGAGGCCCGCCGCATCGCGTTTTTCGGCAATGAACTGATCGATCCCCTTTTGAGAAAAATCGGTTTGGACGGGCTGAAGTGACCACAGTTTGGGGTCAGCTCCCTGCGCGTGGAAATCCGGAAGGATCGACAGGAACATCCCGGTCACGAAAAGAAGGTCGCGCACGCTCATCCCCGAACGCTACGGGTTTTCATCGACCGTAGCAACGTCTGCCGGTGGCGCGTCCACGGGTCGCAGGCGCCACAGGCCGGCGAGAATGCTCCCGATAATACAATGATACGCTGCGCTGATCGCGCACGGGACCGGAGCGACCGTGCCGGGAAAATGTTTCGTCGCCAGCACCGTGCCGAGTCCCGAATTCTGCATACCCACCTCGATCGAAATCGTCCGGCAGGCATCCTCCGGCAGCCGCACAAAACGCGCAATCACATACCCAATCGAAAACGCAGCGAGGTGCAGGAGAGCCGGTGCAGCAAGAATTCGCCAGTTCCCCTCGAGAATGACTGTGTTGTTTTTTCCAATGATACTCGCCACGATCAGCACGATGGCGATCACGGAAACCAGTGGTGAAACATGCCGGACGGAACGGGTGAATTTCGGGGAGAACCGGTTCAGCAATACCCCAATTACCACGGGCACCAGCACGACTTTCACCGTCGTGAGGAGCAGAGCAAGGGCATCAACTTCGACCGTTTTGCCGACGAGCCATTTCGTCATGAAAGGCGTCAGCAGAATCGCAGCGAAGGTCGAAACCACGGTCATCGAGACTGACAGGGCCACGTTCGCCCGCGCCAGGAAAGCCACGACGTTCGAGGCTGTCCCGCCGGGGCAGCAGGAAACGAGAATCAGCCCGAGGGCGAGATGCGGATCGATGGCGTGAAGCTGCAGCAGATGGGCAATCCCGAATCCGCACAGCGGCATGATGGTGAACTGGCAAATCACGCCGATCACGGCGGCGCGGGGAATCGTCAGGACGCATTTGAAGTCGTCAAACGTCAGTGTCATGCCCATCCCGAGCATGATTACGCCCAGCCCGTAAACAATCCACGGCCCGGAAAACCAGGTAAAAGCGCCCGGGAAAAACAGGGCAAGAATGCTGGTAATCAGGATCCAGGCAGGGAATAAATTGGTAAGCAGCCGCAGCATGAAAGGCCCGCTTTTTCGCAGAATCGGCGAAACGAATCAACCCTGTTGGTTCGGCAAACGAACCCTGTTGGATCGTTTTTGCCGTTTTGGATGACTGCGTTACGTTCCCTCCTTCAAAAACATGGCCCATATAAAAATCGACGCGACCGAGCTTGATTCCATCCTCCGGCAAACACCGGCGGCGCAGAATGTCATGCTCGTCGGACGGCACGGGATCGGGAAGTCGCAGATCGTTACGGCGCATTTCGCTTCACGCGGGATGAAAGTGGTGCCGTTTTTCCTCGGGCAAATGAGTGACCCGGGTGACTTGATTGGCCTCCTGCACAAGGACGAAAAGACCGGGCGGTCCGTGTTTTTGCCACCCGCATGGTGGCCGGAGGACGACGAACCGATCGTGCTGTTCCTCGACGAATTGAACCGTGCGCGACCGGAGATTTTGCAAACCGTGATGGATTTGGTTCTGAACAAAACGCTCGCCGGAAAGCGACTGCCGGAGGGCAGCCTCGTCGTTTCCGCAGTGAATGAAGGCGACGAATACCAGCTCACCGAGCTCGATCCGGCTCTCGTTTCGCGATTCAACATTTACGAATTTTCCCCGACACTCGAAGACTGGCTGGTCTGGGCTGCGGCGTCGGAAATCGATCCCCGGGTAACGGCCTTCATTCGCGAGAACCCACTATTTCTCGACTCCGATCCGAAAGCGGAAGCGCAAAAAGCCGAGATGCCGTTCGGCGGTGATTTGACGAAAACGCCCGATCGCCGGGCCTGGGAAAAGGTCGCGCGGATGATTGGGCCGATCGACGAAATCGAACTGAATGAGCACGCCAAGTTGATCGCCGGAATCGTGGGTTCGACCGCGGCCCTGGCGTTCGTGAAAAGCGTGCAGTCCAGGCCTTCGGTGACAGCTGACGATGTGCTGTTTCGCTTCGCGGGAACGAAAGACCGGCTGAAAAACCTCGCCCTTCCCGATTTCGCGGGACTGAACGAGCAGATTCTGTTGCGACTTCAATCTGGCAAAGAATTGACGGCAGCTCAGACAAAAACCGCCCTTGGGAACCTGGCGAGTTTTCTCGGATTGCTTGAATCCGACGGGCACTCGGAAGCGCTCGCTCATCTCGCGAATTTGCTCGAAAATGAGCGATACGACGTCGCTTCGGGATTGCTGATGGCGGAAACTGAGATTCGGGACCGGATGACAGAATTCATCGACGCGATCTCGATCGAATGATCCAACAGGTTGATTCGCTGAACAAACCCTGTCGATTCGATTTTTTCATGAATGACCTCCCCACCTTTTTTAACCACCTCGAATGCGGACTCGAGGGCGATCGTTACGAGGCGGATGTAATTCACGGGCTGTCGAAGGCGGGGAAACCGCTGCTCGTCCGATACGATCTCGATGCGTTGGTCCGCTTACTCGATCGTGATGAACTGGCCCGAAGGCCGGGCGGGTTGTGGCGGTATCGCGAATTTTTGCCGGTCCGGAGGACTGAAAATATCGTCAGCCTGGGCGAAATTGAGACGCCGCTGGTTTCGCTCGGGGAAAATTTGCTGGTGAAGGACGAAAGTCGCCTGCCGACCGGTTCATTCAAAGCGCGAGGGCTTTGCCTGGCAGTCAGCATGGCGAAAGAACTCGGAATTTCCCGGGTGGCGATGCCGACGAACGGCAATGCAGGGGCCGCGCTTGCCGCCTACGCGAGCCGGGCGGGAATGGAAAGTTTCGTTTTCTGCCCGGACGACACGCCGGAAATCAACGTGCGCGAGATCGCGGCCCAGGGAGCGAAAGTCTGGCGGGTAAACGGGCTCATCAACGACTGCGGCCGAATCGTCGGGGAAGGAAAAGAGCCGATGGGCTGGTTTGATTTTTCGACCCTGAAAGAGCCATATCGAATCGAAGGGAAGAAAACGATGGGACTGGAACTTGCCGATCAGATGGATTGGAAGCTGCCGGACGTGATTTTCTACCCGACGGGCGGAGGCACGGGGCTGATCGGAATGTGGAAGGCCTTTGCGGAGCTTGCCGAAATTGGCTGGATCGATGGGAAGAAACTGCCTCGCATGGTCGCCGTGCAATCCAGCGGATGTGCCCCGATCGTCCGGGCCTTCGAAGCGGGAGAGCGATTTGCCGGGCTCTGGGAAAACGCTGGGGCAACTCTCGCTGCCGGCATTCGCGTGCCGGTCGCAGTCGGCGATTTCCTGATTCTCGATGCGGTCCGCGAGAGCGGTGGATTTGCCGTCGCAGTCGAAGAGGATTCAATCGTTGAATCGTGGCAAAGAATTGCTCGTGAGACCGGGTTTCTTCTCTGCCCGGAAGGAGCGGCAACCTATGCGGCCTATCAGAAATCGCTCGAAAATGGACTCGTTTCCTCCGATGAAACGGCTGTGCTTTTCAACTGCGCGACCGGTTTGAAATACGAATTGCCGCCGACGGGTGAAGTGCTCGACTGCACCCGGCCGGTCGATTACGCGGGCTTGGACTGATCGGATTCAAGATCAGCCGAAGATCGTCAGGAAACCGGAGGCCATCGACCGGATCGATTTGGTGGTCGTTCCGATCAACTCGCGGGCAGACGAAAACAGGTCGGACCGGGAAACACCGCTTTCGCTTTTGACGGAAACCCGGCTGGTCGGGTCATCGGGCGAAATGGACCTTCCACGCAATTCGGACGGCAATGGCCGTGCACCCCGGTTGTTTTCAAAGAGGGCAGGATCGGGATCGACACCAATCGGCAGTTCCAGGAAGTGAGCCGGAATTCGACCGCCGAGTTGGAGAAAATCTCCGTGTTTCAAGGTGGCTTTCGCGGTTCTGACTCCGTTGATGCGAGTTCCGTTCAGCGTTTTCAGATCCTGGAAAATGTAGTTTCCCGTTCTCGGGCAACGGGTGAGTTCGCAGTGCCGGCGCGAAATCCATTCTTCACGAATACGAATGGAACAGTTGCGGCTGCGGCCGAGATTGATGGTGTTGGCATTGAGAACGTATTGCACCGGCTCAGTCCCCGGAATACACACGACAAGATTCGAAGTGGTGGTCGGTGGATAGCAAGCTCGCGACACTTTTTTGAAAAATTGCGTGATCATAAGGGGGAATCTCCGCTATTTTATTAAAATTTACAAATAATAAGGGAGTATTAACGAAAAGTTTTAATAACAACTGTGTGATTTTATTATAATTTCCATAATTTGACAATCTTTCCCTGTTTTGCTGGCGAATTTTGACTTTTTCCCGCCTTTCTCCTACCAATTCCGCATGTCACTCCAAATCCGACCGGCCACCGACGTGGCCTACGACTGCATCTCACTTGGCGAAATAATGCTCCGACTCGATCCGGGGGAAGGACGCATCCATACAGCACGCACGTTCCAGGCCTGGGAAGGCGGCGGAGAATACAACGTCACACGCGGTCTGCGCCGTTGCTTCGGCCAACGGGTTGCCACGGTTTCCGCGTTTGCGGATAATCCTGTAGGACGGCTGGTGGAGGATTTCATCCTGCAGGGAGGAGTGGATACGCGGTTCCTCGTGTGGCGGGACTACGACGGGATCGGCCGGGAGGTCCGGAATGGATTGAATTTCACGGAGCGCGGATACGGAATACGAGGGGCCGTGGGTTGCCCGGACAGGGCCAACACGGCGGCGTCGCAGCTGAAACCCGGCGACATCGACTGGGACGACATTTTCGGTAAGCACGGGGCACGCTGGTTTCACACCGGCGGAATTTTTGCCGCGCTGAGCGAGACCGCCGCCGAAGTGACCATCGAAGCCTGCCGGGCCGCACAGAAACACGGCACCATCGTAAGCTACGATTTGAATTATCGGCCCTCGCTCTGGAACGCGATTGGTGGACAGGACAAAGCGCAGGAAGTGAACCGCGAGATCGCCAAAAATGTCGATGTGATGATTGGGAATGAGGAGGATTTCACGGCCTGCCTGGGATTCGAAGTCGAAGGCGTCGACGAAAATATCCGCGGAATCGACGTATCAAATTTCAAGAAGATGATCGAGACGGCAGTGAAGGAATTCCCGAACTTCAAAGCCACAGCCACGACTTTGCGCGAGGTCCACACCGCGACGGTGAATGACTGGGGCGCGATTTGCTGGCACGACGGCGAATTTTACGAATCGAAGGAATATCCGCGCCTGGAAATCCTCGACCGTGTCGGTGGCGGAGACAGTTTTGCTTCGGGACTGGTTTATGGATTTCTCGAGCACAATGACCCTGCGAAAGCGGTGAACTACGGGGCTGCTCACGGCGCCCTGGCGATGACAACACCCGGTGATACAACGATGTCTTCGCTTTCCGAAGTCGAAAAAGTGATGGGTGGCGGAGGCTCGCGCGTGGTGCGCTGAAATTTTCCGCCGTTTGGTTCGACCCGCCTTTTCGGCTATCGTCCCGCCCATGGCAAAAATTCTGGTAGGGATGTCGGGAGGGGTCGATTCCTCTGTGGCGGCGGGACTTCTGCTCGAACAGGGGCATGAAGTCGTCGGTGCCTACATGCGGAATTTTACCAACGAAGAAGGGCTGCCGGGGGACTGCCCGTGGGAGCAGGACATTCGGGATGCACGCGCAGTTTGCGATCATCTCGGCATCGAATTCCGCATCCTGTCGCTGGAGGAGGAATACCGCGAGCGGGTTGTAGACTATCTCCTCGCCGGCTACAAAAACGGCGTTACGCCGAATCCGGATGTGATGTGCAATCGTGAAATGAAATTCGGCATTTTCCTCGAATTCGCCAAAGCGCAGGGTTTCGAGCACGTTGCCACGGGTCACTACGCGCGGGTCCGCCGGAATGACGACGGTACGTCCGATATTTTAAAGGGCCTCGATCCGAACAAGGACCAGACCTATTTCCTGGCTCTGCTGGAGCAGCACCAAATCCAGCCGGCCTGGTTTCCGATCGGTGAGATCGCAAAACCGGACGTGCGGCAAGAGGCGGAACGGATGGGAATTCCGGTCGCGCAGAAAAAAGACAGCCAGGGCATCTGCTTTATCGGCGATATCAAGATGTCCGATTTCCTGGCTCACTACATTCCCGACAACCCGGGGCCGATCGTGACGCTCGATGGCCGCGAGCTCGGTCAGCACCGCGGCCTGCACCTTCACACACTCGGTCAGCGAAAAGGTCTCGGCGTCGCATCGAACACCCACGGGAAAGCGTACGTCGTGGTCGAGAAACGTCCCGAAACCAACGAACTTGTGATCGCGTTCGATGAGCCGAACACCCCGAAATTGTACGCGACCGAATGCCGGGTCGGATCGATTAGCGTAACGAACGGCGATCTGCGGGGAATGGACAATCTGAGCGCGCAGCCCCGCTACCGGAGCGCGGCCGTGCCCGTTTCGATCGACCAGGGTTCGTTCGATGAACCAACCCTGTTGGTTCGTTTTGCTGAATCGCAACGTGCCCTGACACCCGGTCAGATCTGCGCATTTTACCGCGGCGACGTGCTGGTCGGCGGCGGGGTTTTCCAGGAAATCCTGTATTCCGCCTGAACCGTCAGGAGAAGGATTCCAGCGTTCGACGCATCATCGACTCGCGGGCTTCGATGCTGTCGCAAAGGGCGAATTGCACGCGGGCACGATTCAGATTCTGGCCGTCGTAGCTCGTTTTGAAATAGACATCGCCCGCGAGGTAATCCGCGAAAAAGCGAAGCCCGAGTTCAAAGGTGATGAGTCGGATCGAGTCGAACAGGTAGTGCCGATCCTCATCTGTCAGGAACTCATTGGCCTCCCGCAAATAGCCGCGCACGAGGCCTTCGAACAAATCCATATCGAGCCGGACTTTGCTGATGTCCTTGGTCTCTTCTCCGGCCGGATTGCAGCTACTTCGGGCCGCATCACCGAAATCGTAATGAATCAGGCCCGGTTTCACCGTGTCGAGATCGATGATCGAGGTCCCCTTCCCCGTGAAATTGTCGATCATGATATTCGTGATTTTCGGATCACCGTGGATCGGCCGGTGCCGGAGTTCCCCGCGCTTGACGGCGTCCTCCAAAACCGAGGCAAATTCCCGTCTGCGCTCGACAAATTTTGCCAACCGGGAAGCTTCGGACGAGGCATCGATTCGCTTTTTCGCCTCTGGAACATCTTCGAGAATACGATCGTAATTTTCCAGGTATTCCGGCGTGATATGAAAACCGGGCAGCGTATCCTGCAGGTCTTCGATCGGAAAATCAGCGATGAGGCGTTGAAAATGACCCAGCACAACGCCGGCTTCGACCGCGTGCTCGGGATCAGTCACTTTTTCATGGCAGGTCGAACTCGCAATGAGAGAAAGCGCGCGCCAGAACTCGCCGTTTTGATCGACTGCGTAATCTTTTCCGTCCGCAGTCGGAATCACGCGTGGCAATTGCCAAATCCGGTCCGAGTGATCCGCCTCAGCCTCGATCTTGCAGTGCGCGTGATCGGTGATGGCCTTGATGTTTGCCATCACAGCCGCCGGGTCCTGGAAAACGGTCTGATTGATTTTCTGCAGGATGAACTGCTCTTCCGAAAACGTGGTTCGCTGGATGACCAGGTAGGTATCGTTCACATTGCCCGTCCCGATGCTTTCAAGCGTGACGATGCGTCCGGGGACTTCGAACTGAAAGGCGATTTCCTGGGCTGACATGGAATTGCGAAGATTTCGTCACTCGGGCGGAAGGAAGCGGCGAGTGTACGGGAATTCCGGACAGGAATCCAGTCTGGATTGACCGGACAGGGCTGTGAAACGAATCAACCGGTTTACTCGTAATCCCACTTCATGATCCACGGATCCTGCATCCGCTTCTGGTAATCCTTCAGCTTCTTCTTGTACTCCTCCAACTTGGCGGCATACGCCGGATCAGCGGCGAGATTTTTGGCTTCGACGGGGTCTTCGTCGATTTTGTAAAACTCGAAACGCGGGCGGTTGATGTATTCGCCGACGGTCTTCTGGCCGTAGGGAGCGTCGAGCGATTTTTGAAACTGGGCCTGGAAACTGCTCGCAGCCCAGAGATCGGACGCGAAGGGATACGGCAGGCCGTGGGCGATGTTCCAGATCAATTTGTATTCCTTATCCCGCACGACACGCATGGGGTAATACATCTGGATTTCGTGGAAGGTGTGGGAGGCGAAAACCGTGTCCCAGTGGGCAGCATCGGGTTTTCCGAGAATCGGGATCCAGCTTTTTCCGTGAAAAGTCTGATCTCCGCCCCGGGGACCGAGATTGTCTTTCGCGTTTTCCCGGCCGGCCCAGAATTTTTTCGGATCGACCCAGTTTTTCGGGCGGTTTTTCTCTTTGTCGAGACCACCGGCAAAATCGAGCAGGGACGGGGTGATGTCGATGTGGGAAATCAGGGCTTCATGCCGAACGCCGCGATTTTCCTCGTAGGGATTTCTGACGACGAAGGGAACCCGCAGGCCGCCTTCATACACCGTTGTTTTTCCGCCGGCAAAAGCCATGCCGTGATCAGCAGTGAAAACGATCATCGTTTTGTCCCAAAGCCCGGCTTCTTCGAGAATTTCGCGCAGCTTCGCCACTCCCTGGTCGATGCGCGCGACGCTCTGGTAATAGTGGGCAAGTTCTTCGCGGGTTTCCTGCGTGTCGGGGAGAAAGTGCGGGATTTCGGTAATGTCATCCGGATTGTAAATGACTTCCTCAACGCCGGGGAATGCGCCGCCATCGGGCTTGTTGCCAAACAGATCGGGCTTCAGATCACTCTTCGCATTTTTGTCTTTCCCCCCGCCGCGGTGGGGGTCGGAAGTGGCGAAGTAGAGGAAAAAGGGTTTGTCGTCATCGGCAGTGATGAACTCCTTGCAGTCCTCAGCCATCTGGACGGCGTTCCGGGGGTTGCTCTTGATGTATTTTTGAAAGCGGAACACTTCTTCCGGAGCGACGTGGTACTTCCCGCACTGGCCGGTCCGATACCCGGCATTTTCCATGACGCGAGGCATGGAAAAGCTGACCATGGAGTGCCAGCTGGCGAATTTGTGATAGGAATGCTGGTGGCCATACTGACCGTTGCGGTGGTTGTGGATCCCGGTCATCACGACGGAACGGCTGGCCGAGCAACTTGCCGTCGTCGCGAAGGCATTCAGGAAAACCGCGCCGTCTTTGGCAACGGCATCGATCGAGGGGGTTTTGGCGATCTTGTCCCCGTAGCAGCCGAGCGTGGGCGATTCATCGTCGGTGATAAAGAAAATGACGTTTTTCTCCGCGGAAACAGCGGAAATGGCCGAAGCCAAAAGTGTGACGAGATAGACGGTGGCTTTTTTCATGTTTCGGGTATCGTTTGCGCACGCGTCGGAACCGTCAAGATTCCTGTTTGGCGCGTATCGATTAGAGTTCATGAAAAAACTCGGACGACTCGTTTTCCTCCTCTTCAAATACGCCCTCCTGCTGGTGTGTTTGGCGATCGCGCCACTCCTGATTTACCAGCAGTTCGCCACGGAATTCTGGTTTCGCTATTGGATGCTGATCATGGCTCCGATGATCGCAATCCTGCTGCTGATAATCTGGTATCTGGTTTTCGGAAACGCCAAGGTCGGCACGCGTTTCAAGCGAATGGGATTCCTGCTGCTGGGAATTGTCGTGGCGTCTTTTGTCTTTCGGTTCCTTTTCGTCTACGACGGCTCGACCTCGGGTGGATCGATGCCAAAATACAAATTTCGTTTCAGTTCGACGGAAACGGATGAGGCGAGTGAGGTCGCCGTGGTGGAACCGGAAACGGCGAGAACCGATGTGCCTGTTCCGGAAGGCGTGATCGATTCCCCCCGGTTTCTCGGCCCGAAAGGCGACGGTGTCTGGCCTGATCCCATCGCCTCGTTCGATTTTTCCCAAAATCCGCCGGAAGAACTGTGGCGGCAACCGATTGGCGAAGGCTGGTCCAGCTATGCCGTGGTCGGCGGACGGGCCATCACCCAGGAACAGCGTGGTGACGACGAACTCGTGACCTGTTACGAACTGGTCAGCGGCGAATTGCTCTGGGCGCACACCGATCCGGATTCCCGTTTCACAAAATCCGCCGAGATGTCCGTCGAAGCCGTAATGGGTGGCGAAGGGCCACGCTCGACGCCGACTGTTCATGGCCAACGTGTTTTTTCGCTCGGCTCGACCGGAATCCTGAACTGCCTCGATTTGCAGACCGGGGAAAATATCTGGACGCAAAATGTGATCGCGGATTTCGGTGCCGGTTTGCCAAAATGGGGAAAGAGCGCAGGTCCGCTGGTAATTGAGGAGCACAACCTCGTCGTCGTCACCGGCCCGGAGTCCAGTCCCGCACCCAAAGGAAAACCCGATACCTATCGGGGCCCGACCCTGATCGCTTTCGCGCTCGATTCCGGCGAACCGGTCTGGGAGTACGAGGGAACAGGGGCGAGTTACAGTTCTCCGAGACTCATCGATCTGGCAGGCGAGACCCAGCTCGTCAGCGTGAACGGCCGGAATGTGACCGGACACGATCCGGCGACTGGCGATGAGAAATGGCGCTTTGATTGGCCGGGGCCGTTCCCGAAAGTGGGCCAACCGATCGAAGCCGGGGACGACCGCGTGCTCGTGTCAGCCAGTTACAGCGTCGGAAGTTATCTCCTGCAAATCCGCGAAGACGAAGGCAGTTGGACGGTCGAGCCGGTCTGGAAATCCACCCGGCTGAAAACCAAGTTCAGTTCCGCAATCATTCACGAGGGAATTGCCTACGCCCTCAACGAAGGCCGCCTCACCTGCGTGAACATGGAAACCGGAAAAGCCATCTGGCGGGCGCCAAGCGGAAAATACGGGTTCGGGCAGAACCTGCTCGTGGGCGATCAACTCCTGATCCAGGCTGAAGAAGGAGACGTCGCGATCGTCGAAACGAATCCGGAAGAATTCGTCGAAACCGCAACGGTGGATGCACTCAGCGCGATGACCTGGAACACGCCGACACTGGCGGGCCGGTATTTGCTCGTCCGGAACGGCGAGGAAGCGGTTTGCTACAAACTGGCAGCGAAAAAATAAATCTTACGAACCGATAGGATCTGTATGCCGAATCATCCCTGTCGCTTCGTTTTCCGGTCAATAGCTTTTCCGCATATGACTCGGCAGGATGTTCAATTCATCCCGGTATTTTGCGACTGTCCGGCGGGCGATTTTAAGGCCCTTCTTTCCCAATTCCCGGACAATTGCGGCGTCGCTGAGCGGTTTCTTGGAATCTTCGTTGGCGACGAGTTCAGCCAGCGCGTTTTTCACGCTGGTGTTGCTGAGAGATTCCCCGGAATCGGTCTCGTATCCGGTTGTGAAAAAGTATTTCATCTCGAACACGCCGTGCGGCGTGGCCATGTATTTCCCTGAAACTGCCCGACTGACGGTTGTCTCGTGAACGCCGACGACTTCTGCAATCTGCGCCATATTCATCGGATGTAATTTCGAAGGCCCGTGCTCAAAAAAATCTTCCTGCCTTTTGACGATTTCTTTCGCAATATTTTCGATCGTCTGCTGACGCTGGTGAATGCTCTTGATCAGGAATTTTCCCGCCCGGATTTTGTCGCGAATATAGTCCCGAACCTCAGTTTTTCCGTTGCCGGACTGGGCCATCAGTTCCTTGTAGCCGTTGCTGATCCGAAGTCGCGGAATTTGCTCGTTGTGGATGATAATTTTCCATTCATCAGCCACTTTCTCGACTGTCACATCCGGCGTCACATAGGTGTTGGTCCCCGCGGAAAATCCACTGCCCGGTTTCGGATCCAGGTTGGAGATGAATTCCGCAGCTGCCGTGATCTGCTCGGGAGACACGCCCAGTTTTTTTGCGATTTGCGGAAACCGGCGGCGAGCCAGGTCATCGAGGTGCTTGTCCACGATCCGGTATTCCAGGCTGTGGTGTTTACCGAGGCGGTCGAGTTGGATCAACAGGCATTCGCGTAAATCGGACGCCCCCACACCGGGTGGATCGAAAGTCTGGATCAGAAGCTGAGCGCGTTCCAAATCGGGAAATGGAATTCCCTGGTCCATGCTCAAGTCTTCCAGGTCGATCTGCAAAAATCCGTTTTCGTCGATATTCCCGATCAACATTTCGACCAGTTTGCCCTGATCCTTTTCCACGTCGGCGACCCCGAGTTGGCCCAGCAAATTTTCCTGCAGTGTCTCGGTTTCGACCAGCGAGTCCATCATGAACTGATGCCGTTCTTCCGCGTCAGATCGCCGGGCGGCCCCTTTTGCCTGGGCGAGATAATCTCTCCATTCCTCATCCATCTGAGAGAGCTCAGCGAATTCTGCTTCAAACTCCTCGTCTTGGTTTTCGCTGGCGGTCTCCTCCAGCGACACTTCCTCGGTTTCATCGTCGAGAACTGGATTGGTGACCAACTCCTGTTGGATCATATGCCGCAACTCCAACGTTGGCGACTGCAGCAGTTCGAGACTCTGCTGCATCTGCGGGGCAATCGTCTGCTGTTGCTGCAGCGACTGCGATTGTTGAAACCTCAGGTCGGACATTTGTGCTCCGTAGTTGGGGGATGAAACCGACTTTAGCAAATTTTGGGCCAACTTCCTGTAAAAATCGTTCCCTTCCCGTCCGCGAAAAGTTGAAGCACGATCGTTCCTGCGCATCTTTTCTTCATGAAACGCGGACGCTCTTATCGCCGACATCAGTTCGAACGGGCCCGAAAACGCGTGGCGCGGCGACTCCGGATTCAATCTGAAACAGCCGTCCCTGATCGGGAAATCGGAAAATTCACAAGGAGGCGCGGCCACTGTTTCAACCGCAGTTGCCGGATCGAATCCCAGCGTCTCAAGAAAATGGCGATCCGCTCCCTTCGGCACAACGGACGAGTCCTCGAACGGATGGAGCGTCACGGGTGAACCAAAAAAATGTGGAGCTAAGCGGAATCGAACCGCTGACCTCGTCATTGCGAACGACGCGCTCTACCAACTGAGCTATAGCCCCTTTTCGCCGTCCCAAATCTAGCGTTCCGGTTTTCCGGTTCAAGATGCGATTTCCGGCCTAGCGATATCCGTAAATCACGGCCCACTCCACCGGCTCGATGATCGTGTCATCGACAGCGATCCGGATATAATGCACCCCGCTTTTTTTCGGAATGATCCGGACGCCGGCCACGTTTTTGTCCTGGAACGCCTCGGCATCGGCGATCTTGCCTTCGCCGTCGTAAATGTGAATCGAAACCTTTGCCCCGCGCTGAGAAGCGCCGAGCCAGAACCAGTACTCGTTCCGGACAAAAAGCTGGTGCTTGAGAATCTTGTTTTCGCCCTTCCGCAGTTCACCCTTCCACCAGTTTTCCCGAAGGGTGTACGGATTCTCCTTCAATTCCAAAGCCGGCAAAGCCTTCTCGATCGCGAACGATTTTCCATCGTGCACCTCGGCACGGGCCAGGAAAATCACGGCTGCCGCCAGCAGGGTCGAAACAGCGATCGCTGCCGTATTATTTGCCTTCGTAAATCGCATCGGATAATCCGTGAGTGAGTTGATTGATTTCGCCGACGGCATCTTCGGCGATCAGGCCCTCGTTGTTGACCCGCATCAGCGGGTCCAGTGACTTGAGGGTTTGGGAGAGTTCATTGAAAAATTTGCCGCGCTTGTCCGTTTCGGGCACCCGCTTGTAACGCTTCCTTACCTCCGAAAGCAGGTGCGGTTGATTCAGCAGGTCGGATCCTTCTTTCGAATAATTTTCCTTCAGCGCAGCGGAGAGAGCCCGTGTTCCACCGAGCCAGCCTCCGACTGTGACCAGGTCAGCCAGCGAGTCATCCCGCAGTTCCCGCATCGTGTCGATTACGGTTTTTCTCGTTTTGTCCAGTTCCTGACGGACCGATGCCCAGTCTTCCTTGCCAGCGCCCTCAATGATTGCAAACGCATGCTGATCCACCGCTGCCTCTACGCCGAGCGCTCCGGCCAACTTGATCACATCCCGCCCGATTTGGGTCACACCGTCTTTGTCCTTCGCCTGGATCAGAATAAATCCTTCCGAAATCTGCAGGCCAAAAATCAGGGCCGTGCGCGACCGGTTCGGATTCAGCTTGTATTCCGGCTGGTGAACCTGTTGCTTCCAGTTCTGCACGCCCAGTTTGTCGAGCGAGTTGAAAATCTCCTGGGGAATCGGAATCACCACATCTTCATCCGACGCCTCCGGAATCGCCCCGACATCGATGGAAGGCGGCGCCCCGGACTTGTCCTGGGCAGATGAAAAGGAGAGGGGAAAAATCGCGAGAGCGAAAACAGGAATCAACTTCCTCATGATCAAAAACGATACAACGGGCCGGAGCAGCGTCAAACGAACGAACAAGGTATGTTTGGCGAACGTACCCTGTTGATTCGTGACCGCCGCCGCGTATCAGTGCGCCATGCCAGAATCTGTTTCCGGAAAGAAACTTGTCATCGCCTGCGGCGGGACCGGCGGGCACCTGTTCCCCGGCATCGCCGTGGCCGAAGCCTGGACCGCAAGGGGCGGCGAGGTTCTGATTCTCATTTCCGAAAAGCAAATCGACACCCTCGCGACCGAAGGATACGACCACCTGCGATTCGAACGCCTGCCGTCCATCGCCATGCCGCGCATCACTTCGCCGAAAATGATCGGCTTCGGATTCAAATTTCTCGGCGGCCTGGGCGCCTGTCGGAAACTGCTGAAATCATTCGGAGCCGATGCCGTTCTCGGCATGGGCGGGTTCACCTCCGCCGCGCCGCTGCTGGCCGGAAAACTCGCCGGGCTGCCCACCTTTGTCCACGAATCCAATGCCATTCCCGGCCGCGCCAACAAGCTGAACGCCAAATTCGCCCGCACCGTCCTCGTCGGTTTCGAGCGCTGTGCTGCTCATTTCGGGGTCGGC
>JABDJT010000327.1 GCA_013003335.1 Verrucomicrobiales bacterium
CAGTCGGACCCGGCGGTTTTCCCAATCCGAATTGGATCCCTGGTTGGAGTCGACCGAGTGATATTGTCCTTGATACTGACCGATCAGGGCCACGCTGTTCAGGATTCCGGCATCACTCTTGTAGAGAGTGGAATAATCGAAGATATCGCAAATCGACGATTCTTCGACGACGCCTTTGTCATCGATTACAGCTTTTCCCATGTCGCCGGCCAAAGCGGCACCACCTGCAAGCAGGGCGGCTGCGCCAAAGGCGGTGAACAGGTTTTTCAATCCTTGAGGTTGTTTCATTGAGTTGGTTTTTTGATTACGAATAAGAGCGTGGCTCTTATAATGGTCGTTCAAAACGGATGCGAAGTAGAATCTGTGACAAATCGGTCACAGGCAGTTCCTCCCTTTCACCGCCCTGAACGTTGCGATACTTGGCGAAATCAGCTCAGCCCGCAAGAAAAACATTGTGACGAAATGCGTCTTTTTTCGTCACCGGTTTTCAGAAAAATCAGCAACCATTGGAATGGCTCATTCAGCCTTTGTTTGATCCTCTCATTTCTCCCCTTTCGCTCCCTTTCCCGGGGGACCTTTCCTGCGCAAAATCCTGGGACTGCACCACATTCGGTGTTACGCTGAAGACAAGTTTCGGAAAATTTTCTGGATGGGATTGCACCACGAAGTCGAATCGCTACCCCCCGAGCCAAAGCGGCCGGGTGATTTCGTGGGCCCCTACGAATTGCAGGAATTGATCGGTGAAGGCGGATTCGGGCAGGTCTGGTATGCAGAACGAAACGAATCCTACTTCCAGAACGCAGCGGTCAAGATCATCCGCAACGACCGTGACGACCGCGACCGGAGGGCCCGTTTTTTCGCTGAGCAGCAGGCACTTGCGGTGCTGAACCATCCAAACATCGCCCGCTTTTACCAGGGCGGAAAAACGGATCAGGATGAGCCGTATTTCGCGATGGAATATCTGGATGGTCCGCCCGTCACCGAGTACTGCGAGGAAAATCACCTGGATATCGATGAGCGGATTGCTTTGTTTATCGAGGTCTGCACCGCTGTCGATTTCTGCCACGAGCACGGCATTTTCCATCGGGATCTGAAACCGGACAATATCCTTGTCGACACCTCCAGCGGCGAACCCCGCGCGAAAATCCTCGATTTCGGAATCGCGAAACTGGAGGACATGGACCTCGACGAGGAAGGCACCGAGATGGGAACGTTGGAATATTCGTCTCCCGAATTGATTGAGGGCCGCTATTCCGAAGTCGATCAGCGGGCAGATGTCTATTCTCTCGGAGCCATCCTGTTCGAACTGCTTTGCTCGCTGACACCTTTCGATGTCGATGCCCTCCGGGCAAATCCACGGGACGAAACGGTCCGGATCATTCGTGGCGGTCCGATGCCCACAGCCAACGACCGGTTTTCGGGGCTTTCCGAAGCCGACCAGAAATCGATTGCAGGTCGCTGCGGCCTGTCCGTCAAATCGATGACCCGAATCCTGAACCGCGATCTGGCCCGGGTCATCGAAGAAGCCCTGGCACCCGATCCTGAAGACCGGCTCGAATCCGCAGGGGAACTGGCCCGCCGCCTCGAAGCATCCGTTTCGAGCGGTTCGACCGCCCCAAACTGGTTCACCCAGCATAAAAAATCGCTTCGATGGGCCGCCGCCGCCGGCATTGCCATTTCCCTGGCCGGATTGACCTACAGCATCGCCTCGAATTCCCCGGTCGAGCCCCCCGCTGAGGGCGAGTCCCTGTCTCACGAGGTCACCGCTTTCGAAACGGCCCCGCTCCATGCCATCAATCTGGAGAATCTCGAACGCCGATTGCAATCCGGGGTTGACGTTTACCACAAGCAGCAATTGCAAACAGCTCTCGAAAAATCTGAACGAATTCTGGTTTCGATCGAAAGCATGACGCCAAACCAGATCGATCCGGACATCCGCAACCGCCTTATCACGAAAGCAGAGGCGTTCCGGGCATTTTGTCTTCTTGAATCGGGAAACCTCGTAGAGTCCCACAGCAGTTCCCGCCATCTCCTGGCGGTGATCAACAAGCGGTCGGGCCGGAAGAAAAACGCGCCCGATGTTTTGTCCGATCGGGCCGTGTTTCATGTCCTCCTCGGCGATGTGGAACGCTACCGCGGGAACATCGAGACAGCTGCCCTCCACTACTCCGAAGCCGTTTCTCTGGCCGACCGGGCCGGCGCGATCGACCCGTCGACTTTTCACTGGGCTTCGACCGTGGGTCTCCCCCACGAAAGGCTCGCCGACCTGATGCTTCGACCAAACCTCCTTCTCCCGACCACCTCCAAAACCGGCGATCACCACTACTTTGCGATTGAAGCGGAGAAGCGGACTCCGGCGGAACTGTACGGGACCCAAGCCGCTCTCCTGGAAAAAATCAACAGCAACGGGATGAACTCGCGGAAAGCTGCCGTGCGTCTCAAGCAAATCGCCTATTGGGTCGACCAAAACGACCCTGAATCGATCAAGCGGACCCTGGAGGAAATCGAAAGCCGGCTCGGACCTTCCCTTGCGGAAGATTCCATCGAGAAACGATTTCTCGATCTACTCCTGCATGAAAACCCCCGACCCGGATTCGACCAGCGGTTCCGGAAACCGGGGATTTCCCGCCAAATCTCCGAAGCAGAATGGTGGATTCTCCGGGGCGAACTGCTCCAGCGAACCGGGGAAATCGACGAGGCGGAAAGCAGTTATGCCACAGCCTGGAAACACCTCGAACACCTCGTAAAATCGTTTCCCGAAGCCCCCGCGGTTCGTCATCATTGTGCGGTCGCCTATCTGCGAATGGGAAGGCACCTCGCCGAAATCGGTTCCTACCCGGATTCGCAGGTCAAATACGAGCGAAACGCCTACCAGATGCTCAAGGAGATTCACCGGGAATACCCGGACAATCCATTCTGGCAGGAAAGTTTCCTGGAAGCCGACGAACGGAAGACGGCCCGGAAACTGGCAGAGCAGGATTAACAGGGTCGGTTCGTCAACGAACCCTGTTGATTCGTTTTCCCCCTCCTACCTGCAAGCCTGCAGGATCTTAACGGCGCGCTCGCGAACAAAGTCGGTGGTCTTGGAATTGTCACCGATACGGGTCAATTCTTCGACGGCGAACTTGAACTTCGAATAGCGTTCGGGAGGAACGCGAGTGAAAATTTCATCGAGAACAAAGGCGAATCCGGGACCGGACAGGGCTGTTTTCACAGCAGCCGGGCCGGTTTCGTCGCTGATCAGGAACAGGCTGACGGACGCGGCCGCCTGGACCCGCGGATTTGCGGCGTCGGCAGCAAGGATTCGCAAAACCCTTGCACTTTCATTTCGCTCATCCTCAGGGGCGTCTCCAAGCCCCCGGGCGGCGGCAAGCCTGCCTTCGTGATCGTTCTTCTCGCCGACGAGTCCGCGAAAAAATTCCTGTGCGTGCTCCGGCCCGATTTTCTCAACGGCTTCGAGAACCATGCGGGGAGAGAGCAGCGGCTCGTCGTGACGCGGGTCAGCCGGCGCGTTTTCCGCTTCTCGCGATGCCTTGATTTCATCCCAGTCCGCCCCGAGCTCGTCGATGTTGGCGATTTGCCGGGTCTCGGCCTGATTGACAACCACCGCCTGGGCGAATTGCATTCCGCCCGCGGCATACATTCGTTTTTGTGCGTTGCGAGCCTCGCGATAGAGGTCCACCAGGCGCGGCAACGCCTCTTTCGATTGTAATTCGCCGAGCGCCCAGACGACCGCTCCCTTGCTGAGCCCGCTTTCAAGCTTGAGAGCGTCCAGGAGTGGCTGCACCAAGGATTCATCGCCGATGGCTCCGACCGCGAGAGCCCCGTTTGCCCGGATGATGCGGTCTTTCGACTGCAGGGCCTCGAGTACGAAGGGCTTCATTTCGGGGCCGGTATACCGGAAAACGTCGCGCATGAAATCGCGGTTCGTGCTGCCGCCGGTGTGCGTGTTCTTCGCTCCGGTAAGAATCAGCCTGGCGAGATCGGGCCGCTTTTTGACCGCGTCGCCGAAGGCGGTGAAAATCGATTTGTCCCGACTCCATGAATCGTACCGAGGCGGAAATTTCAGCAGAAAATTGAACACCCGACCGTCGATCGAATCCCGTTTCGCGATCGCCCGGATGATGGCGTCCTGCCCCAGACCGATGCCAATCTGGCTCTCCGCCGCAAATGGCGGATTCCCATAGGAGCCGTTTTTCATGATTTCGGTGAGGGCTTCCGCCGGAAAATCGTCGGTGTGTTCGGTGATCGCGAGCGCGGCCATGGCGCGGACGGCTGGATGGGGATCGTCGGCCACGGCGCGGAGAGCATCGACTGCGCCGGGCAGTTCTCCGGCCGATCGAAGCAGTTGAATGGCGGCGGTGGATCGCAATTCTGCAGTATCAGATTTCAGGGCTGCGGTCAGGGCGTCGAGGTCTTCCTTCGGGACCGGCACCTTGAGTTTGGCGAGGGCGTCCGCGACGACGAAGGGATTTTCGTGGGCGATCCCCTGCTCCATCGTCAACGTTCTGCCTTTCCGCAGGTTTCTTGCTTCGGTCAGCAAAAGACTGCGAGGATCGGTCGAGGCGAGGACTTCAACTTCAGGAAAAGGGCGACCGAGTTCGTTCAGGTCGACAGTTTCCGGGACGATCAATGCTCCCCGCGTTCCGAGCAGCCAGGATTCGCCGGCGATTTCTTTTTTGCCCAAGGTAAATCCCCCGAGAATCGGAAACGCCCGGCCCCGTTCCCGCGCAGCACGTTTCTGCGCTACATTCTGTTTGAACTGCTCTGGCTTCACAATTTTGTTCACTCGATCCGTTTCGGGATTGAACGTCACGGGCGGGAATTGGCGGTATCCGAAGTTTCCGTACCGCACGTATTCGACACCAAATTTCAGCTGGAGCTGATCGCCTACCACGGAAACGGTTTCCAGCGCGTTGGTTGGCAGGCCTTCGGCTGTCGTGATGGTTCGGAAAACGCTCGTTTCAGGATCAAATTTGACCAGCCCGCCATCGTGATCGTCGTGGCGCATCGCAAAAAAGGTTTCACCGTTCACGCTTGCCACCGACGTACTGCGATTCACCGGCAGGCCGTGGTCGCGGCCGAAACTGGCGACCTTTCCGGTTTCGCGGTTCACCAGGGAAAGGCCCGCACTGGTGCTGAGCCAGACGCCGCTTTCCGATTCGGCCGCGTCGAAAATCATGTCTCCCCGCACGCCGCGTTCCGCTGAATTGATCCGCTGAAGTTCACCGTGATCCACGCGGAAAAGCCCACCTGATTTGTCCGCGATTTCCCAGACCATCGCCTTGAACGGCCAGTCTTCATACGGATAGATAAAGCGCGGACTGCGGGAATGCTTCTGCCCGAGCCAGTAGCTCCCGTC
>JABDJT010000331.1 GCA_013003335.1 Verrucomicrobiales bacterium
CGCCTATGCCGATCTCCCTCCGGCCGGCGACATTGCCGAAAAGAAGGAAATTGAGGACATCGGGGTGAGGCAAATCGTCTTTGAAAACAACGTGCGCGCGAACTTGAAGGTGACCGATTTCGAGGACGAGAAAATCTACATCCGTGCCCGGATTGGCGGAGGAACCCTGACGCTGCCGGAAGACAAGCCGGGGCTGAAGCTCTTTACGAACGGGACTTTTTCCGGAGGCGGACTGGAAGATCACAACGACGATGAATTGAAGCGCATTTTTGCCGGGGAATCGGTCGGTGTGTCGTTTTCTGTGGGCGAAGATGCGTTTGTTATGAACGGGGCGACGACTCCCGAGGATTTCCGACTCCAACTCGTTCTAATGCGCGCGTATCTCACGAATCCCGGCTATCGCAAAGAAGCTGCCGTCGAATTCCGTCGTTCGCTGGACTACATTTACCAGCAAATCGATCGGACCGTCGAGGGTGTTGCGCAGGACGACGTTCAGGTGCTGATTCACGGCGGAGATGATCGATTCGGCTATCCAGAGCGGTCTGACCTGGAGAAGCGCACCCTGGATGAAGTGAAGAGCTGGCTCACTCCGGCGCTGGAGAACGCCTACCTCGAAATCTCCATCGTCGGGGATTTTGACAAGGAAAAGGCGATTCAGTTCCTGTCGGAAACATTTGGAAACTTGCCCGGGCGGGCGGGGGAAAAACCGGATTTTGAAGAAGAGCGTAAGGTCAAGTTTCCCCGCGATTTGACGGAAAAATCATTCGACGTCGAAACAGAAATTCCGAAGGCAACAGTCACGGTCTACTGGCCGAGCGCTGACATTTACGACATCAAGAAAACCCGGCGAATCGGGATGCTCAGTGCAATCATGGACGACCGGCTGCGCATCAAGATCCGGGAGGAGTTGGGCGACGCTTACAGTCCGTTCGCCCACAACCTGCCAAGTGACACGTGGACCGACTACGGATACTTGTTTGCCAATGTCACCGTCGATCCTGCTCAGGCTGAATCGGTCGGCGCTGTCGTTCGCGATATCGCGAAGGAACTGGCTACCGGCGAGAGCATCACCGCTGACGAACTGGATCGCGCGAAAAAGCCGCAGGTCGTTTCCATTGAGGAAATGCGGCGGACAAACCGCTACTGGCTCGGCAGCGTTCTCGAATCCAGCCAGGAATATCCCGAGCGCCTCGATTGGTCCCGCAGCTTTGTCGATGATTACAAATCGATTACGCTGGACGAAGTCAACGCGCTGGCGAAAGAGATTTTTGGAACCCACGATGGCCTCGTGGTGACGGTAAAACCGAAGGCGAAGTAATTTGCTGAAAATCGAATCAACAGGGTTCGTTTGCCAAACCAACCCTGTTGATCGCGAATCAGCCGGAATTCTCATTTTTTACAAAAAATCGGAATCCTCTGAATTTGGGTGATTTACGGCTCGCACTGGCGGGTTCTTCCGGTATAATCCGGTCCGTTTTTTATGAAATGTAGAAAATGGCGCACAAAGTTTTAAAAAAGTTGGGATATGAGTGAAGAAGCGACTAGCGAAAACCGGCATACGGTTTCCGAAGAGGAAACGGAAGTGAAGCGGTCTTCGAAGAAACATTCGACCGGTCCCCTTTCGCCACCACCGTCCAGTGAAAACGGGGACGAAATGGCGAACGGAGCCAAGCGTGTTGATCAGATTCGGGATTTGATCTTCGGCGAAATGATGGCCGGATATGAAACCCGGTTCAACGCCCTGGAGGAAAAGGTGACGCAGGAAATCGAATCCCTGCGCGAGCAGGTGGAATCGGCGTTGGAAGAATTGAAGTCGACGACGTCGAATCAGATCGAAGACGTGGAAACCAATTCGGTGCCCCGCAAGGAAATTGCATCGTCGCTGGAACGGCTGGCTCAGTCGCTCCGGAATCAGTCCTGATTTTTTGGAAAGCTTGCCCGCGGCCAATCCGCGGGACAGAAATAGCCGATGAGTGCCCAGCGTAAGTCTGCCGCAGCCACGGACAGCTTTGCTCAAATCAAGGAGTTGATGCTGGCCGAGGAGCAGCATGAACTGGAGGAATTGCGGACGCGGCTGGAGAAATTCGAGGAGGAGACGGCCGAACGGATCGCGGAGAATCTCGCGGAAGCCCTGAGGCGTCGCAGAGAACTCGGCGAGGAATCATTCGATGGACTGGTCGATGAGTTGCAGGAGGCGACCGAAGCGGCGATTCAGCAAAGCGTGTCACGGGACAAATCGCGACTGACCACGGCACTGTTCCCGATCATGGGCCCGGCTGTGCGAAACTACGTTGGGGATTTGTTTCGCGGAATGGTGGAGGAATTGAATGAGGTCGTCAAAAACACGACTTCGGTGGAGCGAATTCGCTGGCGGGCACAGGCGAAAATGGCCGGCAAGTCGTATTCGGAATACGTCCTGCTGAAAACCCAGCGCTTCGAGATTGAGGAAGTCTACTTGATTGAGAAAGACAGCGGCCTCCTGCTGATGCACGTGGCAACGGACCCGGAGAATGAGGCACACGCGGAAGCGGATTTGGTTTCGGGGATGTTCACCGCGATTCGCAGTTTCGTGAAGGACTCATTCGCCTCCGATTCCGAAGACGGAGGGAAAAACGAGGATGAAGAATTGGAAAGCTTCACCTTCGGGGAACGGGAGGTGCTGATCGAGGAAGGTCCGTCGATGGTCCTGGCTGCAGTTGCGGTTGGCGTTCCCGCTCCATCAGTCCGGGATCAACTGTGCGGGATCCTGGAAAACCTGCACGCCGAAATGCAGGAGCAGTTGGAAGATTTTTCGGGAGACATTTCCCAGTTTGAACCTCAGCGACCCGAACTGCGCAAAGCGTTGATACAGAATCTGCCGACCGAAGATGCCGGTGGTGGAATGTGGCGGGCCTGGGTAGTCCTCGGCCTGCTCATTGCGGGGATCGGCACCTGGATATTCTTCGAAGCCCGCGAACAAAACCGGTGGGATAATTTCGAGGCGGCTTTGCGGTCGAAGCCGGGAATCGCCATCACGGAAGTAAAAGATCGTGGCTGGTTCTGGCAGGACAAGCGCGACGTGGTCGGACTGCGGGATCCGTTGGCTGTCGTGCCGGAAACGTTTGCGGAAGAGACCGGGATCGACACGGAAAAAACAGCGTTCCGATTCAGCCTGATGCACTCGCTCGATCCGGAAATTGCGACCCGTCGGGAGGCTGAGGCTGCGGAAAAGGAACAGCGAATCCTGTCCGGCCTGACCGAACTCGAGACCCGGCTGGCAGAATCCAAAAAAGAAATCGAAATGCAACTGGCGGAATTTCAGCCGCTCAACACGGCGATCCAGGCCGCCGCGACCGAGGTTTCCAATGTGAAAACAGAGGTGGCGGGACTGAAAGAGGGCATGACGGCGGAGAAACAGGAGCGGACCACGGAATCGAAGCGTCTCGTTGAGGCGCTGGTGCGAAGCCAGTTCGGCAGTATCCGGGGATTGGAGATCGATTTTCAACCGGATGGGACGATTGCTTTCAGTGGCAGCGTGGCTGAACCGCAATTTTCCTCACTGAAACAGCGATTGGAATCCCTGGGCACGATTGGGAAAGTCGATTTGTCCACTCTGAAAAATGGAACAGAGGAACGAATCGACCAGCTGGTTACTGCATTTGCCGGGACAACGATTTCATATGTCGAAGGGTCTACGGAACACGAAAACGAGGAGCGTTCCGGCTTTCTTTGCGACTACGCCCGCGAACTGTATGGGCTCACCCCGCTCGTCGGCCAGACATGTCGTTTTGAAATTCAAGCCCACCCGCTCATCGGCCAGAACCGGGAGGAAAACCGTAAGGTAGAACAGCAGAGAGCAGATGAAATTCGTGAATGGCTGATCGACCGGGGTGTCGCTCCGGACGACGTGGAGGCCACGTTGAGCGAAGATCAGCAGCGCGAAGGGCAGGGCGTCCGTATCGTGCCGAAAATCACCCGCACCGAAACGCCATGATCAAGAAAAAGGTTTGCCTGATCGGAGCCTACGCGGTCGGAAAAACGAGCCTCGTCCGGAAGTACGTGGACGGGATTTTTTCTGATGAATACCTGACCACCGTTGGCGTGAAAATCGACCAACGCCAAGAGAACATCGATGGAACGGACATTCTCCTGATGGTGTGGGATATTGCCGGACGGGACGAAGTGCAACCGGTGCAGAAATCATTTTTGACCCGCACGGACGCATTCATTTACGTAATCGATGGCACCCGGAGGGAGACGCTTGACGCGGTTCGCGTGGAGATGGCCGAAATTCGGAATGACTATCCGGACGCGGTTTCGATCCTGCTGGCGAACAAGTATGACTTAACAGAAGAATGGGAACTCGAAGAGAATGAACCGGCCTTCGAGGAACTTCGCGGAGAAGGATTGGAGATTCTCCTGACCAGTGCAAAAACCGGCGAAAATGTCGCGGAAGCTTTCGCTACCGTGGCCCGGCTGGCAGTGAGGGAATCGAACGAATGAACGAAGAACGGTCGGAAAGTTTACTGGGAGGAATATTAGAGGGCTTTGACTCGGTCGCCCTGGAAGCAGTTCCAGCCGAAGACGGCGGATTTGAATTCCATTTGCTTGGCGACAACGCTCCTGCCTGGTTTGCCGGATGTTTTGGTTCGGAATCGGAGTTGTGCGACCACTCACCGTTTCTGGAAGACTTTGTTCTTGGCCATGCTACTGACGCCTGGAAAAACGGGACATCTGCCGATGTGAAATCGGGAATCTGGGAAGAACCGGGCCCCCGATTTTTCGAAGCCCGGGCGCTGCACTTCGACTCCGCCAGTTTGCTGCTGATTTCCAATGCCCACGAAGCTCATCTACGGGAACAGCTCTTTAACCAGCACGCTCACGAAGAAGCCCTCAACCGCCGCAGGCTGGCGAAAGAGCGGGAACGAAAGGAAATTCTGCTAGACTGCATCGTTCACGATCTCGCCAGCCCGCTTTCCACGATTCTGATGAACGTCCAGCACGTCCGGGGTCGAATCGAAAGCGAGCCCCTGCGCAAAGCACTCGAACGCGCCCAGACCCAGGCGGAACGACAGCGCGATCTGATCTATTCGATTTCCAACCTGTTCTCGACCGAACTCGGTGGCCTGGCCGATATTCACGCGGGTCAGGGGGTCGATGCCATTGAGATCGTCGAAAGCCTGATCGAAGCCCATCGAACTGAGGCAGACGCCAAACTGTTGCAATTCCGGGTTGAAACGGAAATGGACAGCGTCCGTGTGAAAGGAGACAGGGAGCATTTTGAACGCGTGGTCGACAACCTGCTGCTCAATGCGATTCAGCACAGCCCGCCTGCCGGAAAGGTAACCGTCGGCATTGCACCGGTCGAGGATGCCAATCGAATCCAAATTTTCGTACGAGACGAAGGCCCCGGCATTCCCGAAAACAGGGCGGAAGCTCTATTCGAACCCTTTTCCCCCGAATCGGAAGGCGAAGCCGGATTGGGGCTCTATTTTTGCAAAATGGTCGTGGAATTGTGGGGCGGATCGATCGCAGCCAGGTCAGAGCCATTTGGAGGCTCCCGGATTGAAATTGAATTGCCGCAGATTGGCGAAAACGGAAACGAGAAGTCCAAAACCGATGCCTGATTCGAACGAAATCGATACCGGCCGGATCCTCGTGGTCGAAAACGATCCGGATCTCGCGGCTTCCATCGAGATGATTCTCGGCGATTCCGGCGAGGGACATGAGGTCGAGATCTGCGATGACGGATCCGTCGCCTTTGAAAAGGCATCCGACCCGGAACAGTTTTTCGATCTGGTATTGACCGGGTTCAGGCTCTCCGGGATGGGCGGCCTGGAACTACTCTCCCGCCTTCGTGAAAGCAGCCCGATGCGTCCTGTTGTCCTCATGGCCGCCAGTTCCGGAGCAGACCTGGCGATCGAAGCCATCAAGCTTGGCGCCTACGATTTTCTCCTCAAACCATTCGATTCGGACATCCTCCTGGACGTCGCCCGCAGAGCAATCCGTGCCAGCCGCTCCATGCAGTCTCCGGTTTCTCTCGGAAAACCGGATCGGGAAAAATCGAATGGTCGCGGCGAACAACCCGCTCTCAACGGCAGCTGCCCGGCCATGCAAACGGTCTACAAGGACATCGGTCGGCTCGCTCCCACCGACGTGACGGTCCTCGTCATGGGCGAAACCGGCTCCGGTAAAGAACTGGTCGCAACCGCTCTGTATCAACACAGCAGCCGCAGCGACCGGCCATTCGTCGCCGTCAATTGTGGTGCCATCCCCGAAAATCTCCTCGAAAGTGAGCTCTTCGGTCACGTCCGCGGCGCATTCACCGGAGCGACCACCGACCGGATCGGGCGGTTCCAGCAGGCCGATAGCGGCACGCTGTTTCTCGACGAGATCGGCGACATCCCACTTCCCGTACAGGTAAAACTCCTTCGCGTCTTGCAGGAAGGCATCGTTCAGCCGCTCGGCAGCGACCGCGAAGTCGAAGTGGATGTCCGCATTGTCGCCGCGACCCACCAACCCCTGCCCGATCTGATCACCCGGGGCGAATTTCGGGAAGATTTGTACTACCGCATCAATTCAGCGCAAATCACCCTCCCTCCCCTCCGGGAAAGAGGCGACGACATCAAACAACTGATCCGGATTTTCGCCAAAGATTCCGGCAGCCGTTTTGGAGTTCCGGCTCCTGCTTTCCCGGCCAATATACTCAAGCGCCTCAAATCTCATCCGTGGCCCGGTAACGTCCGCGAACTGAAAAATGTCATCAGTCGAATCGTGCTTCGTGGCAGGGGGTTCGATCCGACGATCGAACTGGTCGAATCCGTTCTGGAACAACAGTCCGCATCGGCACCGGATGGGGACGAAATCGCCGGATCCGACAACGGTTTCGCTTCGATCATCTCCCCTTCCCTCCGACGCGCCATCGAACAAGCCCGCGAGGACGGCAAAAGCGATCTGCACGCCCAACTCGTGACCGAACTGGAACGGCAGATGATCTCGACCGCCCTGGAACTCTCCGGTGGTCACCTTGGCAAAGTATGCGACTGGCTGGGAATCTCCCGCGTCACGCTGCGGAAAAAGATGTCGGCCTTCGAAATGGACACCCGCAAAGCGAGCGCGTGAGCCTGAACGTTCCAAACTGAGCCAAAAGCTGGCTCGCTAGCGGTCTGAGGACAGCCGGGAACCGGCTCCGCAAGATGGCTCGATAGTGACCGGGTTCGTATGCCAAACCGACCCTGTTTACTCGTTTTGCCTGAAACTTTGTTTCAAAAAATGTGATAGAAAGTATCAATTTCGGGCCGATTTTCGGGGCTTGATATTTTCGATCAATTTTATAACTGGTTGATTATGAATTGATTAAACGAAGTAAGATTCGATTGGCACGGCAATTGCAATTGTATGGGGCATGACCAACCTCAAGCCAAGTCCCAATCACAAGCTGCGTTTTCACCCAGCTCCGTCGGTTCCGCTTTCCGATTTATCGGATGAAGCACTCGTCGAACAGTGCAAGCGCGAGCTACCTC
>JABDJT010000354.1 GCA_013003335.1 Verrucomicrobiales bacterium
AAATTTCGCCGTCAAGTATCTCGGATGCCGAACGGATCACGGTCGAATTGATCCCTGATTCGCCCGCCACAAAAACGATGCGCTACACCGTGGACGGCACGTCACCAACAATCGATTCGGCGGAGTACGACACACCGCTCAAGTTCACCAAGTCCACGATTTTCCGGGCACGGTCTTTTGGTGAAAACGGACGGCCAAGCCAGGTCTCGGAACAGGAGTTCACCGTCGACCCGCATCTCATTCCTCTCGATCCGAAACTCTGGGTGGCGGAAGATCACGCGAAAGCATCGCCTGCCGGGGCCTGGAAAATTGACGCAGGAGTCATCGAGCAAACCTCAAACGTGATGACCGGCGGAAAACAGACCACCGAGAACACGCCGAATGTGGAACGCCCCGGGAGTTTGTTCACGCTCGAAGGTGATCAGGAATTCGGAGACGGGGAAGTCATTTTCGAAATTCGATCCATCGACAACGACGCGCTCGGTTTTGTATTCGGGCATGAAAGCGCGGACAAACACTACCTCTGGTCGATGAGTGCGGAACGCCCCTACCGTGCCCTTGCCTTGAAAAACGGAGACGAATACACGGTTTTAGAAAGCCGGCGGGAGGGATACGACGTGAAGGCCTGGCACGAGGTCCGTCTCGTTTTCAAGGAATCGAACGTCACTTGTTTCTTTGATGGGCAAAAAGATTTCACTGTGGAAAATATTGATCTCACCGGGGAAGGAACGATCGGCTTTTACAGTTGGGGGAACAGCGGTTCCTATTTCAAGAATCCCAGATTTGTTCCCGATTCGAAAAACTGACGTGTGGGATTGAACTTATTCAAACCCGATCGGCACACGTCCTTTCGGAGCGCTTCTACCGCTTGCCTTCAGCTGATTCAGCAGAGCCTGCAATTCCTCCCGCTTCGCCGATTCCTTGAAATACAGGTTGGTAGTTTCGCCGGGATCGGTTTCCAAATTGTAGAGCTGCCCCGGAGCGTCGGGTTCACTCTCGGGCAGGGCATACGGTTTCAAAATGCCCTTGTCGTAGCTGTTCCCGCCCGATCCCTTGTGATCCAGATATTTCCACTTTCCCTGCCGAATCTGAAATTCGCCGCGGAAACTTTGAGTCAGGAGGTGGGGGCGAACCGGGTCTTTTTCATCCTGTTTGCCGAGTATAACCGGAAGCATATCGAAGCTATCCGTCGCCTGATCGTCTGGCAATTGATACCCAATGACCGACGCTAGCGTCGCAAAAATATCGGTCGTGTTCGTCATCTGATCCGACACCCGGCCCGCCGGAATCCTGCCCGGCCAAAGCGCGATGAAGGGCACCCGATGACCGCCTTCCCAGCCATCCCGCTTCATTCCACGCCGACCGTTTGCCGCGTCATGATTGTGGTCTTCCCGCATCCAGACCATGTGCATCGTCTCCGCGCCGTTGTCCGCATTGAAAAGCACGAGCGTCTCCTCGTCGATTTTGAGTTTTTTCAGCAAATCCAATACCCGACCGACCAAGGCATCGAGTTCGAATACAAAATCGCCTCGTGCTCCCGCTTTCGTCGCTCCCTCAAATTCCTTCGCAGGCAACACAGGCGCGTGCGCAATCTGGGTGGAAAAAACGGCGAAGAACGGCTGCTCCGGTTTTGTTGCCCGATGTTCTGTGATGAATTCGCGGGTCTTTTCGTAAAACAACAGATCCGCATCAATGAATTTGTAATCGGGAGATTTCCAGCCTTCGTCGTTGTCCCAGCGCCACTTTCCACCCGGATTCGGCAGCGTATCGCGCTTGTGACGTTCGCTCGCCGGCACCGGAACCATGCCGTTTTCGATATAGACATAAAGTGGGTCCGTCGTCGGGCAATTCGGCGTGATGAACGACTCATGAAACCCGCGTTCGTTCGGCCCATCGATCAGCGGTGTGCTCTTTTCGTAGTCGATCAGCAGGGAGTTGTCGAAACCACCACCAAGTTTTTTTCCGTCCTTGTCCAGCCAGGTCAGACCGACATGCCATTTCCCGAAAATGCCGGTCCGGTATCCTTTTTCCTGGAGCATTTCGCCCAGCGTCAACGTGCCCGGCTTCAAATAACTCGGGCCTCCCGGGCCTTCCCATGCTCCGCCGCCCCGGCCGGTCGATCGGTAAATTTGCTGGCCGGAATAAAGGCCGTAGCGCGAGGGCGAACAAATCGTCGAAGGGCTGTGGGCATCGGTAAAGCGCATTCCCTCCGCCGCCATTTGATCGAGCCGCGGCGTTTTGTAAGCTGATTTTTCGTTGTAACACGACAGATCGCCATTGCCCAAATCATCCGCGTAAATGATGACGATATTCGGCAATTCAGCCGCCCGGGTTTGGTCGGTAGAAAAGCAAACCAGGCACAGGGCGAGCGCGACAAAAATCTTGAATTTCATGGAGAAAAAAACGGTTTCACGAACCAACAGGGTCTGTTCGATGAACCAACCCTATTGATTCGTGAAATCAACTTCCAGCACGCGCCTCAGCCATCCACTCTCACGAAGAGCCGATCCTCAGCATGTCTGCCACGTTCGTCTTTTCGAAAAACATGTACAAAATATTCGCCGGGCTTTTCGTAGGTGTGTTCAACAACAGCGTAGCCATCAGGATTCAGCTGCTCTGCGTTCCCATCTGATTTGGTTGTGACGGTCGGACTGCCGTCTCCAAAGTCCCAGGTCTCCTCGCCGTGCGTCGTTCCGAAGGCGCGGCACTTGAACGTGACCGGCTCTCCTGCTTTGATTTTCAGCGTCGGATGATAAGTGGCATGAACCCGGGGAGGAGCGGAATCTTCGGCGACCCCTCCTTTTGAGAACACTTTCACCCTCACGAAATTGACGTCCGAGATTCCATTCGAATCTGTCACGATCAGGGTTTCCCGATACGAACCGGGCGAGGGGTAGGTTTTTTCCGGAGAGGGACCAGAGGCGGTTGTGCCATCGGAAAATCGCCATTCGAATTTCGTGATATCACCGGCCTTCGACCAGGAACGCGAACCGTCGTGGGTGACGGACTCGCCTTCGAAAATCATGTGCCCGGGTCTGGCCACTGCGAGAATTTCGGGACCATACAACTTCCGATATCCCTGCCAGAGAAACGCGTAGCTGTCCTCAGTTCCCCATCGGCCGGACGGCTGCCGGCTCTTGATTTCAAAGTGAAGATGCGTCCAACCACCGCTTCCGCCTTCTTTTCCAACGAGGCCGAGACGCTGCCCGATTTTGACTTTGGACCCGGCCTGGATGCCGGGATCGAACGAATGAAAATGGCTGTAGCGATAATACCAGCCCCGACTGTCGAGCAGATACAGCACATCGTATCGGGGTTTCACGGGAGAACCCGTAATCGGTTCGTGGCCCGGA
This sequence comes from Verrucomicrobiales bacterium, assembly GCA_013003335.1. Lineage (GTDB taxonomy): Bacteria > Verrucomicrobiota > Verrucomicrobiia > Verrucomicrobiales > DEV007 > JABDJT01. Next base: position 3,354 of record JABDJT010000354.1, read on the forward strand.
AGGATTTTTTCTCCGGCAGAAACGACGATCGCATCGGTCGCCGCAACGACTTCGGTCAGCGCTTCGCAGCCTCCAAAGTCCATCCCGGCGTGGTAGTAGAGTTTTCCATTCGGTCGGCCGGCGACGGGCTCATTGGAAAAGGCGGTGTGGCTGGCAAACCAGCGCTGTTTCAGCGGATACCCGAAGCTTTCCTCGGCTATCCACGGCCCCTCTTTCGGCCAAGCCCGAATGCGAGCGTCTTTTTCCAGCGCCCAATGATCGATATGGCTGGTGTCCCGCAGCCCTCCCGTGACAGGGCAATCGACTTGCACGCTCCCGATTGTTTGAGGCAGCCGATACATTCCCGCGACCAGCGAAATCTCCTCGCCATCGACGGACACGGTCACTTCCGCGCGGGAAATTTCGCTCCAGACTTTGCCGGCTGGTTCCTGAACTGAAACCAGGGTGATCTTGGTTCCCTTCCCGGTCTTGAACGATTCTCCGATGTTGAGATCAAACGTCTCGAACGGGGGGACTGTTTCTTTCACCTGCTTATTCTTTTGAGCGAACACGAAGATCAGGATCAGCACGCACAGCAAAGACAGGGGAAGCACGATCTTTTTCATTCTGTGCCAACTTCTTCCGAAACCAGCTTTGCGATCAAGCACTGGCCGAGGCGGAATTGCGTTTATTCAAAAAGCCCGAGCAATTCATCTTCACTCAATCCGGATTCGCCGAGATCGGCTTCCGGCGAATCAAGCAGCGATTGAATGGTCTTCCGCTTTTTCTCCTGCAGCGCGAGAATTTTTTCCTCGACGGTATTCCGCGTGATGAGCTTGTACGAAGTCACGACTCGTTCCTGCCCGATCCGGTGGGCACGGTCGGTCGCTTGCGCTTCGACGGCCGGGTTCCACCACGGGTCTATGTGGATGACTGTGTCTGCGGCGGTCAGATTCAAGCCCACGCCACCGGCTTTCAGGCTGATCAGGAAAACAGGAATTGACTCGCTCGATTGGAATTTTGCGACGACTTCACCGCGATTCCGCGTGCTGCCATCGAGATAACAGAAATCGAGGCCGCGTTCGCTGAGAAAGGGAACGAGAACCTGCAACATCTGAACAAACTGGCTGAAAACGAGAACTCGATGACCGCCTTCCACGGCTTCCTCAAGTAATTCTTCGAGGGCATCGAGCTTGACCGAAGCAACGTCATTTTCAATATCCGGCAATCCTAACAAACGCAGATCACAGCATGTTTGGCGCAGTCGCAGCAGGGCCGTCAGCGCGAGCATACGTTTCCGGCCACCCTCGGCGTCGAGAATCGTTTCGCGGCTTTCACGAAGCAGTTTTTCATAAACCTCCTGCTGTTTTGGTTTCAGATCGCAATACACCACCTGCTCGATTTTCTCCGGCAAATCGGCGGCTACTTCGGTTTTCAGCCGCCGGAGAATGACCGGTCGAATTTTGCGGGCGAGCCGTTTCTGTGCGGCGGTGTGGGCGAAACGATCCAGGAAAGCGCGGCGTTCACCGAGGTAGCCGGGCATCGCGAACTGCAGGATCGACCACAAATCTTTAACCGAGTTTTCGATCGGCGTGCCGGTCAGTGCGAAGCGAAATTTTCCATGCAGGCGATGGGCCGCTTTCGAAACCTTCGCGTCCGGATTCTTGATGTGCTGGGCTTCATCGAGGATCACGGTTGTGAATTCGCGCCCACGGAATTTGTCCGCATCGAGCCGGAGAATCGCATAGCTCGTCACGAACAAATCGGCGTCCGCATCAAATTTTTCCGCGCGGTCGGGACCGGTGAGCGCGACCACTTTCAGATCCGGCACGAATTTTTCCGCCTCGGCGATCCAGTTGAAAACGAGGGACGACGGGCAAACGACAAGCGATTTTCTACCAGCGCATTGGATGAATGTCAGCGCCTGCAGCGTTTTCCCAAGCCCCATGTCGTCAGCGAGAATTCCGCCCATGCTCCGCGCCGCGAGACCTCGCATCCACTCGACGCCCGCGGATTGATAGGGGCGCAGAACGTCAGCGAGATCAGCCGCAATTTCAGCGGTGGCATCGGTATCGGGCTCAACTTTCCACGGCGGTTTTCCGGAAATGGCGATACCGGAATCCGCTGCGGTTTCGCGCAGGTATCCCGCGTGTTCTGCTCCGATCTGAAACCGGCCGCCTGACTGATCCGGATCACAGTCGGCGATGACATTCTCGAGTTCTTCCGCCAGCGATTCGTCGAGCACGGCGATTTTTCCGTCGGCAGTTTTCTGCGAATTCTGTCCCATCCGGAGCAGGTGGCGGATCTGCGCGGACGAAATGGAATCGCCGGACGGAGTCGCAAATTCGACCGCCATCGAAAACCAGTTTTCCCCGCTCGAGGGTTCAAAATCGAAGCCCGGCTGAATCGGCTCGACCTGTTTTTCGGCGTGGTCAAAACGTTCGCCGGTCGTGATTTTCCAGTCATCCGGCAGGCGGGGAAATCCATGGGCAAAGAAGCGCAGGATGGCGCTTTTATCTTTCAGCACCAAGTCAGTTTCGGATTTCCCGACCGGCTCAAAACCCCATTCTGTCAGGCGTTCCTTCGCACTTCGTTCGGCGATTTCGTCCCGCAAAAACCGGCCGGTCGATTCATAGTCGAACGAAAATTTGGCATCGAGATGATTCAACGAACCCTCGATTTCGAGCGCGACTTCCGGGGAAAGGATTTCGGGCAAATCCGCTTCGTTGACCTCGAAACTGCCGCGCAGGCGTGCGAAATCGGAGGCAGTGAGCGCAGCAAACGGAAGGCCGTTTTCAGGGAGAGTGGCGCTGACCGGTTGAAACAACGATTCGGTTCTCGAAAATGCCCAGGCCGTTTTTTTGGCTTCATCGGAAAGCGGAATGACGGCGTCCGGCCAGGAAACAGTTACGCGGTCGTCGAGTTCGAGTCGCGGCCGATAGGGCTGAAAACCGATTCGGGCGGGGTCTTTTTTCCCGAACGTGACCCGGGGATGACCGGCCAGGTTTTCGAGCAATGTCAGAAAATCGGCGCGCCCGAACTGCATCATGCCCGGCACCGTTTCCGGAGTGATCACCTGCAGCGCGCGAATCAGCGCAAGATCGCGCGCATCGACAAAAAATTCGCGGTCCTTCGATTTTTCCGCCGCCAGCATTTTCCGATCTTCCTCTGCGACTTGAATCTCAATCCCCGCCATGAGCCGGCCGTTCTGCCACATCCCGGCAAAATTCGGCGGGAAGACGACAAATAATTCTGCCGGAACGGCGGTTTCTGTGGCCGCGTCGACAAACTTCGGCCAATCCGGGCTGAGGGGCGCGGGCTTGGCAGATTCACCGTCGACTTCCTGATTTTGCGCCTTGGTCGGCTGCAAAATCTCCAGCCCGATCGCCAACGCGTGCCCGCAGATGATTCCCTCCCGCCGCGCTCGCGGGCACGGGCAGAAGTTTTCCATGTCGGTCGCCGACTGGATTTTCAGTCGGACCTTGGTGGGGCGGCCGCCGACTTTTACAAGCCCCTCCAGCAATCCGTTTTTGTCGTAGGCTGCCTCCAGGACCGCACCCGCCTTGTGAATCGTGCGGGCTTCTTTCCATTCCTTCCAACCGCCGGCATCGGCCAGCAGCTTTTCGCTGAGTTCGGGAGGCATGGGGGACTGGTAACGCAAAGTCGCCCGATGCCAATGGCCGGTCTCACCGATTTTCTTTCAGGATCGCCTTCGTCAGTTCCAATCCGAAATCAGCAATTTCCGCCTGTGCTTTCTCGTCGACCGCTGCCGTTCCGTTTCCAAAAAACACCCGGACTTTCCCCTCCTCCTTGGGATTGAGAAACCGGCCGTATTTTTTCAACAAAGCCCGGAGCTTCTGCGATTCAGCGGGAGTCAGCTTGTGACTGAACTCGCTGACGGCTCCTCCGCCGTATGAAAGCCTCGCTTTCTCATTTTTGTCGATCAAGAGATTCGCGAAAACCGGGTAAGGCTCCTTTTCCTTCAAATCGGTTTTGTCAAAACTCGCGACAAGAACGTTTTTACCCATGTCAATTTTCCGGTCTGCAAATGCCGCGCCCGGAGCCAGAACGGCCAATCCAATCATCAGGGAGAACAATGTTTTCATGAGAAATCAGTACCATGATCCGCCCCGTTTTTCCTCATTGAAGTTGTAAAGAAATTGTTAGACTGCGGTCCATGGGGAGGCCGAAATTAAATGAACAGGGTTGATTCGTTGAACATACCCTGTTGATTCGTTCCTGATGATTCCGCCCGATGAATTGCAGTCCTTTCTCGATTTTGCCCGCGAAACCGCCCGTGAAGCCGGAGCTTTCACCCTGAAATATTTCCAGACCAATGAGGCGAAGCCGGAATTCAAGGCGGACGATACGCCGGTGACGATCGCGGACAAGGGAGCCGAAGAATTGATTCGGGAACGAATCGTAGCGGCGTATCCGGATCACCAGATTTTAGGCGAGGAATTCGGTGAGGACGAAACATCGACGGCGAGCCACCGCTGGATCATTGATCCGATCGACGGCACGAAATCGTTCATGCGCGGCGTGCCGTTGTATTCCGTGCTGATCGCACTGGAGATCGACGGGAGGGTCGAGGTCGGCTGCGCGTATTTTCCGGCCCTGGATGAAATGGTGTCCGGGGCGACCGGGCTGGGTGCCTGGTGGAATGAAAAACCCTGCCGAATTTCGGAGGAAACGCAGATCGACCGGTCGGTCTGCTGTCACATTGACACGGCGTATTTCGATCAAAACGGGAAAGGGGAAGCATGGAACCGGCTGCAGAAAGCGGTGTATTACAACGCCGGCTGGTGTGATGCCTATGGGTATTTGCTGGTCGCGACCGGTCGGGCCGAGGTGATGCTTGATCCTGTCATGGCTGTCTGGGATTGCGGGCCGTTTCCCCCAATTTTTCGCGAGGCGGGCGGATACTTTGGAGACTGGAAAGGCAACGATGGAAAAATCGATGCCGGTGAAGCGATGGCGACGACGCCGGCACTTTTGGAGGATGTATTGGGATTGTTGAAGGGGTAAGATTCAGACGCGAAACCCGCCTCCGCCAGATTTCGATCTGGATCGCATCACTGAGAGGCTGAATCGTTGAAATCCCACTCCCGGGCGGCTTTTCCGTCGACGAAGATTTGGATCGAGTCGAACCTCGTTTTCCCGGGAGAATTGCCCGGATCAAACCGGATAGCGGTGACGGATTTTTCGGGGTTGAACTTGAACTCAAGCACCTCCCAGTCGTTTCCGGAGGGAAGCGGAATCCCAACCATTCGATCCCGATGAAAAGATGGCGCGACACCTTTTTCCTGCCATCGAATTTCCAGGTTGCCTTTTCCCGTCGTTTTGATTCGGACGCGGACTTTGACCTCGCCGGGAGGGATGGGTTTTTTTCCGAGTTGGGTGTGAAAATGCGGATCGTTTCCGGTTGAGGATGCCTGCAGGCTCCCATCGTCGGTCCTGAGGTTGCAATCTTTGGACGACGACCAGCCTCCGGGAATTTCCGGGCGGTAGGCGGGATTTGGCGTGGGGAAAACAGCCTTCGTATCGGCGAGAAATTGGTCGAGATCAGCAATCATGCTCTTGAGAACATCCGGATTTTTTTCCGCTACATTCGACTTTTCCCTGATGTCGTTTTCCAAATTGAACAGGCGGTGCTCGTGAGACTGGTCGGGAGAATGGTGGAACAGCCGGATCAATTTCCAGTTTTCCCGGTGCATGGTAATCGAGGGCGGAAGCGTGTCCGGAACGCCTGTGGAATGGGGAAAGTGGCTGAAGATCGCCCGTGATTTGAGAGCGGGATCTTTGTTTCCTTCCAGGACTTTCGCGAGGCTGTCGCCGTCGAATAACTGCCCTTCTGCCGGTTTTAAACCGAGCAGGTCGAGAATAGTCGGATAAAAATCGGAGCTGCCGAGGAGAGTGTCGGAAACCGAGCCGGGCTCGGTTTTTCCGGGCCATGCGACGATCGCGGGAACACGCGTTCCGCCATCCCAGTTGTTTCCTTTTCCTCCACGAAGTGGCCGATTGTCGGTGGGCGTCGTCCCGTCCACTTCGTTGTACATGTTGCCTCCGTTGTCGGAGAAAAAGATGATCGCCGTGTTTTCGGTCAGCCCAACGCGGTCGACGGTGTCCAGCACGCGACCGACATTGTCGTCGAGTGATTCCACCATAGCCGCATAGGTCGGACTGCGCTGTCCATCTTCAGGCTCAACCCGCTTGCGATGCTTCTCGATCAGACCTGCCTTCGCATCGAAGGGGGCATGCACGGAAAACTGCCAGTAGTTGACGAAAAATGGCTGATCCGGATTTTTCCGGATGTGCGATTCGATCCAATGACTGATTTCATCGCCCAGTCTGTCTTCGATGTGTTCGCCGGGCGATTTTTCCTTGAAGTCCGGATACTTCCAGGGAGCCACGAAACTTCCAGCCGGACCGGGCCCATGCCAGTGTGGGATATCGACTTCGAACCCATTTTCCAGGGGCGAATACGGTTCCGCCCCGAGATGCCATTTCCCGAAGTGAGCCGTTGCAAATCCGGCGTCCCGCAGCGCTTCGCCGAGTGTGTAATATTTCGGGTCCAATCGCGTCACCGGCGAAACCGGGAGCAATTTTAGATTGGGCTTCGCCGTTTTGGCAACCTGAGCTATGAGATTGATTTTCGGTTGATGACAATTCGGCGTCGTCAGTCCCGTCCGGGCGGGATTCAATCCGGTAAGAATGCTGCAGCGGGTCGGTGAACAAAGTGGGCTGGCAGTGTATGCCCGGGTAAATTTCATGCCGCGAGCCGCGAGCCGCTCCAGGTTCGGGGTCTGGTAAAATTCTGTCTGCCCGTACAGCGTGGTATCTGACCAGCCGAGATCATCGGCCAGGATGAAAATCACGTTTGCCCGGTTTTCGGCATGACCGGTCAAGCCGGGAGAAACCAGGATCAGGAACAGTAAAAAAATCAGGCGGAAAGTCATCGGATCTGGACTCTACCACAGAAAAGATTCAACCCGGATTGGAATGACGATCAGACCCTGTAGGATCAAATTTCTTTGCAACAAACTGACAGGGTTCGTTCGTTGACTCAACCCTGTTGGTTCGTAACACTTCCGGCATGGCCGAACCCAACCTCCTCGACTCCGGCGACGAATCAATTTACCACCTGCGCACCACCGCGCCCGGGCCGGACGGCACGCTGCCGTTTTCGGAGGACCAGCTGAAGTCGCAGCCGAGCGGAAACCTCTTCGGCTGGACGCAGAATGTCGGAATGGGATGGGCGGCGGACCGGGTGGACGGTGGGGATTACGTGATCTTGTCCACCCAGGGAGGAATTCGAAGGGAAGACGGGACGCCGGTCGCGCTGGGCTATCACACGGGGCATTTCGAGGTTGGACTCTTGATGGAGGAGGCAGCGAAATCGATCGCGGAACTCGGCGGCGTACCCTTCGCGGCTTTCGTATCCGATCCCTGCGACGGCCGGACGCAGGGCACCGACGGGATGATGGACTCGCTGGCTTATCGAAACGACGCAGCCACGGTTTTGCGGAGACTCATCCGGTCCCATCCCACGCGGAAAGGTGTCGTCGGCGTGGCGACCTGCGACAAAGGTTTGCCGGCGATGATGATGGCCCTGGCGGCCATGCATGATCTGCCGACGGTTCTCGTACCGGGCGGAGTGACCTTGATCAGCGAAGACACGGAGGAAGATCTCGGGCGCATTCAGACCATTGGAGCGCGATTTTCGCAGGGAGAAATTTCCCTCGATTACGCGGCAAATCACGGCTGTAAGGCCTGCGGTTCAGCAGGCGGTGGGTGCCAGTTTTTGGGAACAGCGGCGACCAGCCAGGTCATTGCGGAAGCGCTCGGACTGACCCTGCCTCACGCGGCCCTCAGCCCGTCCGGCGCAGAGATCTGGCGGGATTTGGCGCGGCGCTCGGGGAAAGCGGTGGTCGCGTTGGAAAATTCTCGCATTACCACCAAAGATATCCTGACCGACGACTCAATCGAAAATGCGCTGGCGGTCCACGCGGCTTTCGGAGGATCGACGAACCTGATTTTGCACCTGCCGGCCATCGCTCACCAGGCCGGGTTGCGGCGGCCGGATGTGAACGACTGGCGGCGAATGAACGCGGAGATTCCCCGTATCGTCGACGCCCTTCCAAACGGGCCGGTACATTACGCCACGGTGCAGGTTTTCCTCGCCGGCGGTGTGCCGGAGGTGATGCTGCACCTGCGGGAAGCCGGTTTGCTGAAGCTCGATGCACTGACGGTTTCGGGAAAAACAGTGGGGGAAAATCTAGAGTGGTGGGAAAAATCCGATCGCCGAATGCGCCTGAAAGAAAAGCTGGCGGACCTCGATGGCGTTGATCCGGATACGGTAATCATGTCGCCAGAGGCGGCGAAGGCTGCCGGGCTGACTTCGACCGTCACTTTCCCGGAGGGAAATCTCGCGCCGGAAGGATCGGTCATCAAATCGACCGCGATCGATCCGACGCTGATCGACGACGAAGGAGTTTATTTTCACGAAGGACCGGCCCGCGTGTTCGGCTCGGAGCCGGAAGCGATCGCGGCGGTCAAATCGACCGGCGATGACCGGATCAAGAAAGGCGACGTGATAGTCCTGGTCGGCAACGGACCGATTGGCTGCGGCATGCCGGAAACGGCGCAGCTCACCATCGCTTTGAAACATTTGAGCTGGGGAAAACACGTTGCGCTGATCACCGACGGCCGATTTTCCGGCGTCTCGACCGGGGCCTGCATCGGCCACATTTCGCCGGAAGGGCTGGCGGGCGGACCGATCGGGAAGTTGCGTGACGGTGACATGGTTCGCATTCGCATCGACTGCAAAAATCTCACCGGTTCCGTTGACTATGTCGGGGAGGAAACGATCGACGATCGCAAAGCGAATCCGTGCATGAGACAGTTGGAGAACGTGCCGGACGACACGCGGCTCTGGGCGGCGTTGCAGAATGCGAGTGGCGGTCCGTGGGGCGGATGCGTGTATGACGTGGACGCCATTATCAAGAAACTCTCCAGCCCCTGATTACCCGATTCGATTTTGGATCAGCGACAAATCCGGATACACTGGAACTGATCATGAACGTCCGAAAAATTCTCTGCGGCCTTGGATTTATCCTGTTCCTCCTTTTTGCCTGGTTTCAGCGAAACGACATTGATCCGGAAGTTTATTACAAGCCGTCCGGAATCGACGCGACGCTTTGGGTGGTCTTTTACATCCTCATCGCTGCCGTTTTTGGAGTGGCGTTTTTTCGCCCCGCCCCGACTTGGCTTTTGTCGATTGCCGTTCTGGCGTGTCTTGCAGAGATGGCTTTATCCGGACCCGGGCTGGTGGACAATCTGTTCGGCGAAAAAGATTTCACGGTGATGCAACAGAGCATGACCGCCGAAGATCCGAGGGTGGAATTGAGCCGCGAATTTTTCGGCGCATTGATCGCGCTGGTCGCTATCACGGTTCTCTGGTGCAAGCAGGGTGCCTGCTGTTCGAAGAAAAAGGCTAAAAACGAATAGACAGGGTTGGTTCGCAAAACAGACCCTGTTGATTCGCGCCATCATGTCACGGGTCCATTCTTGCGTGGGTCGCCGGTTTGCCTCAGGTTTCCGGCATGCAGAAAACTTTTCTCTACGCGCTCGTTGCTCTTCTTTCGATCCCGGTTTTTGCCCAGTCGGATTCGAGCTTTGAAAAAGCCGATCACGAAAACGTCCCGCTCGATTTGTTTACTGTGCCGGAAGGGCTGGAAGTGACGCTGTGGGCAAGTTCGCCGCAGTTTTTCAACCCGACCAATATCGACATCGACAAGGACGGTCGGATCTGGGTGGCCGAAGGTGTTCGCTACCGGCGGCATCATGAACGGCGCCCAAAAGGCGACCGAATCGTGGTGTTGGAGGACAAAGACGGCGACGGCAAGGCCGATTCGTCGCACACTTTCGTGCAGGAGGAATTGCTCGTCGCGCCGCTGGGCGTCGCGGTGATCGACAATAAAATCGTGGTTTCGCAGCCCCCTCACCTCCTCGTCTACACGGACAAAGACCGCGATTTGAAGTTTGATGAAGGGAAAGGCGACACCCGCGAGATATTGCTGACGGGTTTCAACGGCCAGAACCACGACCATTCGCTGCACTCGGTAACAGTCGGCCCGGATGGAAAATGGTATTTTAATTCGGGCAATTGCGGCGGGATGTTCACGGATAAAAGTGGCAAAACGTTTCGCATTTTCGGAGCCTATCGCCCGAAACCGATCGGGCCGTTCCCGTATCCCCACGACGCGGGAAAGCACGCGGGCCTGCCCTCGGACGACGGGCATGTGTACGTCGGGGGCTTCACCGTGCGGATGAATCCGGACGGAACGAACGTGGAAATCATCGGGCACAATTACCGGAACAGTTACGAGCAGTCGGTTACTTCGCTCGGTGACGTGTTTCAAAATGACAACGACGATCCGCCAGCCTGCCGGGTGAGTTGGGTGATGGAATATGCGAATTTTGGTTTTTCCTCGAACGATGGCCAGCGGTCCTGGCGTGCCGACAAGCGTCCCGGGCAAACCACGGAGATCGCGGAATGGAGGCAGGAAGATCCGGGCTCGGCTCCGGCTGGTGATGTCTATGGAGGAGGTTCGCCGACGGGTAATGTCTATTACGAAAACGGCGCACTCGGGAAGGAATGGATCGGCACCTTTCTCGCCTGCGAGCCGGGGCGAAACACGATCTTTTCCTACCAGCCGAAGCTGGAGGGCGCTGGATTCAAGTTGGAGCGACACGATTTTATGACCTCGAACGCTTCGGGGGAATTTGCAGGATCCGATTTCCTGGGCGGAAATGACAGCGTCAACCGGGAGACGAAAACGCTGTTCCGCCCCAGCGATGTGGCGGTCGGACCGGACGGCGCGCTTTACGTTTCGGACTGGTACGATCCGCGTGTCGGTGGCCATTCCGATCTCGACGAAACCTGTTCCGGCGCAATTTACCGAATTGCCCCAAAAGGCTTCAAGCCGGAGGTGCCGAAACTCGATCTCGACACCACCGAAGGCCAGATTGCCGCTTTGAAATCGCCGGCCGTGAATGTCCGGGCCATTGGATTTAATGCGCTGAAGGCAAAAGGCCGGGCATCCCTCGAGACGGTCTCGGAATTGCTGAAAGACGAAAATCCATACATTCGTGGACGGGCGATTCACTTGCTCTATCAACTCGGAATCAGTGGTCCCCGCGTGGCCGGATACCCGGAAGAGCAGCCCAACGCGCAGATGAAAATCGCCGCGTTTCGTGCCATGCGTCGCGCTGATCTGGACCACACCGGGAGCGCGATTCGTCTCGCCCAGGATCCCGATCCGGCCGTTCGGCGTGAAGTGGCCCTGGCGATGCGCGACAAATCCGTCGACGAAGCAAAAGGGATTCTCGTGGATATTGCGAAAGGTTACACGCTCGGCGACCGCAGTTACCTCGAAGCGTTCGGCGCCGGTGCCACGGGGAAAGAGGAAGAGTTGTATTACACCTTGAAAGATCAACTCGGAGGCGACGATTCGCGCCGCTGGAGTGACACCTTTGCCGACATCGCATGGCGACTTCACCCGCCCACCGCCGTTCACGATTTCCTCGTCCGCGCACAGGAAGAAGATGTCAGCCCCGACCAGCGAAAACGCGCCGTCGACGCACTTGCGTTCATCAATACCCGCGCGGCAGCCGAAGCCATGATGACGATCGCGCAGCTCGATACTCCATTGAAGGCGGACGCGGTTTGGTGGGTGATTAACCGCTCCTCGAACTCCTGGAAAGATTTCAATCTCATGCCCGCTTTGAAAGACCGTGGAATTTACGACCCGGCAAAAATTCAGCTCACCGAGGTCATCACGCCCGATCCGAAAGGAGTTGAGCAAAAGCTGAAAGTCGAAGACGTGCTGAAGCTGGAAGGCGACGCCGAGCGGGGGAAAATCGTCGTTCAGCGCTGCATCATGTGTCATCAGGTCGGCAGTGTCGGGCTGGAAGTTGGCCCGACCCTCGATGGCTGGGGCAAAGGCCAGACATCGGAAGTGATTGCCCGGTCCATCATCGAACCGAGCGCCGACATCGCTCACGGCTACCAGGCCACTGAAATCAAAACGAAAGACGGAAAGACGATTCACGGCTTGCTGCTCAGCGAAGGAAATCCGAGCATCATCACCAGCATGGGCGGCATCACCCAACTCGTTCCCAAAAACAAGATTGCTTCATCGAAGAAAATGAAGCGGTCACTGATGCTGACGGGTGATCAACTGGGCTTGACGCGGCAGGACGTCGCGGATTTGGTTGCGTTTTTGAAGGAGAACTGAGGCGGCAAATTTACTGAGTCTCCAACTGGTATCCCACTCCATGCACAGTTTTCAAAAATCGCGGTGACCCACCGGAATCGCCGATTTTTTTGCGGAGCTGAGCGACGCACTGATCAAGCGTACGGGTCGTTCCAAAATACTGGATACCCCAAACCGCATCCAGAATTGCATCGCGGCTGAGAACCTGCCCGCGGCGGGAGTGGAGAAATTTCAGCAGCTCCATTTCCTTGGGCGTCAGGCGCTGGGCTTCGTCGTCGCCGTTGCGCTGCGCTTCGTAGGTGCGCTCGGAAATGGTGGCTTCGCCGACCACGAAATCATCTCCCGGCTCTGAATTCGCGGGCGTGACCGGCTCGGTGCCGGTCGGCGGATCGATACGCTGAATCCGTCGGAGCAGCGCGTTCACGCGCGCAACGAGTTCCTGAACGCCGAACGGTTTGGTCACGTAATCGTCCGCGCCGGAATCAAGCCCGACGACCTTATCGATTTCCTGACCCTTCGCCGTCAGCATCAAAATCGGCAGCTTGCAGCCGCGTTTCCGCAAGTCCCGACAGATTTCGTATCCGTTTTTGCCCGGCAACATCACATCGAGAATAATCAAATCAGGCAGTTCCTCGGCGATGTGTTTTTCCGCCTGGTCACCCACGTCACAACTCGCCACCTCGTATCCTTCGCTGGCGAACACCTCGGATAACCCGAACCGGATGCTCGGGTCGTCTTCCACGATCAGGATTTTCGTTTCACTCTTTTTCATGATTTTCGAATGAACAGGGTTGGTTTACCGAAAAGACCCTGTTGGTTCGTTTCGGGGCTCGGATACCGGCAGCACGACGGAAAAGCACGACCCGCCTTTGTCGCGATTGCAAAACTTGATGTCGCCGCCGTGACCACGGGCAATCTGACGGGCCAGGGTAAGGCCAAGTCCGGATCCCTGGATCCCTGTCGCGAGTGAATCGTCGGCCCGGTAGAATTTCTCGAAGATTTTTGCGGCATCCTTCCGGCGAATGCCGGGCCCGCGATCCAGCACGCGCCATTCGACTTCGTCGGGGGCCGACTGGTTGACCTCCAGGATAATTTCACGGCCGGAGCAGGCGTATTTGTCGGCGTTGCTGAGGAGATTGAGGAGGACTTGGGAAAGAGCATCGCGATCGCCTTCGATCCAGATCGGTTCGCCGTCGTGATCGCGAAATTCCAGCTCACAGCCGTCCGCTTCCAACTGCATCCTGTAATTTTCCAGCGTTTCGCGCGCCAGGGAAACGGCATCGAGTTTTTCAAAATTGTATTTCCCGTCCCCGCGATCCATTCGCGAAAAATCGAGAAGATTGTTGATCAGGCGGGTGAGCCGGGCGGCTTCGCGGGAAATGATCCCGGAGTATTCGGTCCGCTTATCTGTCTCGACGGATTTGTTGGTGCTCAGCAAATCGGAGAACATCCGGATCGAAGTGAGCGGCGTTTTCAACTCGTGGCTCACGTTGGAAACGAAATCGGTTTTCTGGCGGGCCAGGTGCATTTCCCGGTTGAGGTCGCGGAAAATCAGGAACGAACCGAACCCGATCGCCGCGAGCAAAATCGGGACCAGCAGCCAGAGGGTCAGCCGGGCGACATCGGCAGATTTGATGACAGCCTCGGGATCGATCAGGTAGGCGGCGACTTCCCATCGGGGCAGGATTTGACCGACCTCGGATGCCACGAACGGACGTTTCCAGTCCGCTTCAAATCCGGGCATGGTTTGCGCGACGAGATTTCCTTCCGCGTCCAGCAGCGCGAGGCTGACTTCTTTGTTTTCCTGGAAAAAGGCGACTCCGGCAACGACGTCAGCCAAGTGCTGACGAATTTCATTCAGGTCCAGCTCGGCCCAGAAAACCTGGTTGGGAAGCCGGGGATGACGATACCAGAGCAAAATATGAAGGCCGTCTGACAGGAAGCGGGCCACGGCTCCCTCCCGTTTGTCGCCCATGATCTCGCTGAGACCGGCGTTGTTGACTTCGAGGCTGGACCACGAGGTGGTATTCGCGCGGGCAAACAGCGCGTCGTTTGCCGCATCGGTAAACCGTTCGACCTGCCCGATCTGGGTGAGCGGATTGACGACGCGGGGCTTGGCCGGAGATTGCCGGACATCAAGCAGCACACTCTGGTCGACATCGCTTCCCGGTACATTTACCGTATTCGCCGCCTGTTGCAGGGCAACTTCTTCGGCCCGGGGATCCCCTTGCACTGTCACTTCCCGCCTCTGTCTCCCTGATCCGGATTGCCCGGGAGCACCATCAAGATTCAAAGATGGCTGATTTGGCGCACGCAGAGCCGCAGTGCCCGGTTCCAGTATTGCACTTTGGGGCGCCCCCCCTCCGGCTCCACCAGCCGGTTCCGGTGCACCAGGTGCCGAACCGATGTTTCCATCGAACGGATTGGCTTCCTCTCCGGGGTTGTCGACCGGATTCGGAACCGCCCGCTGCTGCGCCTGCGGATTGAGCGTCTGGCTGCGGTTGTTGTAATTGTAGCGGGCTGACCGCAATTTTTCCTGGGCGGCAATCACGGTGGCCTGCTTGGTTTTCGGGACCTGGTTGAAAGCCGGCATTTCTGAAGAGGCAGGCTTGTCAGCACCGGAATAAATCTGCTGGAAATTTCCCGGATCGCCCTGGCCGGCTTCGGCCTGCTCCTGTTTCTTGCTTCCGGTTCCCTTGCGGATCGCCCTTCCCGTCGACGACCCTTCCCTGTTTTCCACTTTTTCCTCGTAGTCTGCGGGAGTCTCCGGTTTTGAATCCGCCGAAGGAGCCGGGGCCGGAACGGTTCCCGCCGGCCGAAGCGTCCACTTCATGGAGCCATCGTCACTCTTCAAGACCATCCCCGGTGACGGAAAAAAGCCTCCGGCCACTTCCGTTTCCTGCACGGCGATGCGATTTCCCACCGGCTCGGGAGCCGGATATACTTCCGCCACGGCGCCGTCTGCGAGAAAGGCCCGATTGTACTCCAGGAAATAGGTGGCCTGCGAATCAGCGGTCTGCGGCGTGGGGGAAATAATCTCGCCCCCCTCAATTACCACGCAGCCCACCGAAGCCTGCGTCCAGCGGGTCCGAACGATTTGGTCAAAATTCCGGCTCAGCGAATCGAGCCCTTCATCCCCGGCCTCTTCAAACGCCTCATCCACCAGCCCGTTTACCAGCCGGGGAAAATAGAGCCGCACGTCTTCCATAAACGTATTCAAATCGGATGCCAGTTCGTCGGCCGCGGATTGGTGCAACAGCGCCCGCTGGCTGTGCACGATGATCTCCTGATCCCGCAACGAACGCATCGCCAGGAAAGCCAGCGCGATGCTGGGAACCAGCACAGCGACTGCAAAAATGGAGGCGAGCTTTTTCACGGGATTGATTCAGTTTACTTCGAATTTCGGGCTTTCGCGAGGGTGGATCGGTTGAACACGAATGCGTTCCCGCCGGCTGACACACAGAAGAAAACCCGGCCGACAGGAACGATTCGCATTCAAAAATCGTGCAGCTTTTTTTACTTCACTGCCTGCTTGGAATTTCTCCGCGTGTAGATTTGCGACTGGAACTGTTTCCGACCGGTCGATCCCAGGCCGTTCGCGTCATCCAACTGCGATTCAGCCGCGGAAAGCGCGTCAATTTCCTCCTGCACCGCAAGCTGGCGGCTCTTCGGAGCTTCTTTCTTCAGCTTTTCCAGATTCGCGATCTGCGACTTCAACTGGGTCCGGCACTCGCGGTAACTTCCCTGGTCTGCCAGCGCCAACGCCTTTTCCGATTCCTCGTTGTTCCGGTATATCTCGGCCACGGTTACGATGTCGGCATCTCTCGATTTTTCCGCGATGCCCTTGTCCTCTGTAAATCCAACCACCACTTTGCGGGTGCGGGATTCCTGCGATTTTGTCACGGAATCGGCATATTTCAGGCTGACCTCCGCGATCGGGGTTCCCGCGTCAAAAACAGCCGGATCAACCGCAGCTTCCAGCACCAACTCGCGACTCTGTTCGCCAGCCAACGTTCCAAATTTCACCGCGCCACGGCGATTCTGAAACTGCTCGGGTCGCCCGTAAAATTTGATGGGACGGACACCGTCGGGACAAATCACCTCAATAATAA